>NZ_RWIL01000114.1:0-62040 GCF_009764635.1 Pseudomonas sp. PB103
GCTCTAACCAATACCTTGGACTATATCTCTCTGATACGGCTACCTGTAGGAGCTTCCGCAGGCAGCGATCTTTTGATCTTTAAAAACAGGATCAAAAGATCGCAGCCTGCGGCAGCTCCTACAGGGGAATCATCAGAAGATTTGGGTGAACAGCCAATAGAGGCTGCCCGACAGCAGGATCGCCGCCGGCAATGTCAGCACCCACGCCATCAGCAGATTGCGGATGGTCTTCATCTGCAAGCCGCCGCCATTGGCGACCATGGTCCCGGCCACACCGGAGGACAACACATGCGTCGTCGACACCGGCAAACCAAACATGTCCGCCGCACCAATGGTCAGCATCGCCACGGTTTCCGCCGAGGCTCCCTGCGCATACGTCAGGTGGGTCTTGCCGATCTTCTCACCGACCGTCACCACAATCCGCTTCCAGCCAACCATGGTGCCGAGCCCCAGCGCGATGGCCACGGCGATCTTCACCCACAGCGGAATAAACCGCGTGGCGTTGTCGATCTGTTGCTTGAACAATTGCAGCTTGCTGCTGGTGTCGGCGTCAAAATTGCCGACCTTGTTCTTGTCCATCAGGCGAATGCTTTCGCTGGCCAGGTACATGTCGTTACGCACGTTGCCCATGGCTTCGGCCGGGACTTTCGCCAGCGAACCGTAGCCCCTGACTTCTTCGCCGATGTGCCCGGTGAGGGCGGCGAGGGCGGGAATCAGTTGCGGCGTGGCGTCCTTGCTGCGCACGTAATCGGAGAGCACTGCGCGTGGATCGGCCGGCGTCGGCAGCGGTGCACTTTTCACCAGCGCTTGCTGGGTGACTTGCGCTACAGCAGAGAATTGCAGCGATTGTTCTTCCGGCATGGTGCGGTTCAGCGCGTAGGCCATCGGCAGCGTACCGACCAGAATAAGCATGATCAGGCCCATGCCTTTCTGCCCGTCGTTGGAGCCGTGAGCGAAGGACACGCCGGTGCAGGTCAGGATCAACAAGCCACGAATCCACCACGGCGGCGGGGTGTTGCCTTCCGGCGCCTTGTACAGCGAGCGATTTTTCACGAACGCGCGTAACGCCAGCAGCAACAACGCGGCGCAACCGAAACCCACCAGCGGCGACAGCAGCAACGCGTAACCGATCTTGGTTGCCTGCGCCCAGTCGACACCGCTGGTGCCGTCGCGGCCATGCATCAAGGCATTGGCCACACCGACGCCGATGATCGAGCCGATCAGCGTGTGCGAAGACGACGCCGGCAAACCCAGCCACCAGGTGCCGAGGTTCCACAGGATCGCGGCGATCAACAGGGCGAAGATCATCGCGAACCCGGCAGACGATCCGACTTGCAGAATCAGCTCCACCGGCAGCAACGCGATGATGCCGAACGCCACCGCGCCGCTCGACAGCAGCACACCGAGGAAGTTGAAAAACCCCGACCAGACTACGGCGACGTTCGGCGGCAGCGAGTGCGTATAAATCACGGTTGCGACGGCATTGGCGGTGTCGTGGAAACCGTTGACGAACTCAAAGCCCAGCGCAATCAGCAGCGCCACGCCGAGCAGCAGGAACGGCGTCCACGTGGTGACCACCGTGCCGAGTTCGTGCATGTCGTGCATCAGGCTGTAGGCGGTGAACAGCATCCCCATCGCCAGCACGGCGAAAAAAATCACGTAGGTGAACGGCCCGGTTTTCTTGTCGAGCGCCGGCCGGCCGCTGGCGGCGGAGGCCGAGCTGGCGGTCAGGGAGGGAGTAGCCATGGGAGGACAATCCTGAGCGAGGGAAGGAGTGTCGCCCATGATCATTGCAGAATGTTACAGAGAGACTGCGACAGATCAGTGTTTGGATGAATAGCGCAACCGTCGGTCTTCTGCTCGTTCCCACGCTCCGCGTGGGAATGCCGCCCGGGACGCTCCGCGTCCCTGTGACGCAGAGCGTCACTTGATGCATTCCCACGCAGAGCGTGGGAACGAGCGTGTGGAGACGTCAGTAGTCGCCTCTTTTACGGAAGGCCCAACGCCCGGCAATCACGGTAAACGTCGCCACCAGCGCGACCAGTATCCAGAACCCTTCCGGGTCCTGCGACAACGGCACGCCGCCGACATTCATGCCGAAAAAACCGGCAATGATGTTGATCGGCAACGCCAGCACTGTCACCACCGTCAAAGTAAACAGTGTGCGGTTGCTTTGTTCGTTGAGATTGGCGGCGATCTCTTCCTGGAGCAATTTGATCCGCTCACCCAACGCCGTGAGGTCGTTGATGATCAGCGCAAACTCCTCGGTGGACTTGCGCAACTCCTTGACGTCCTCCTTCTGCAACCACGGCGGCGGGCGATTGAGCAGACGCAGCAACGAGCCCGGCTCCAGCGCCAGCAACCGTTGCAAGCGCACCAACACCCGGCGGTTGGCACCGAGTTCGGCGCGGTTGGTCGACAGCCGTGAGGAGAGCAATTCGTCCTCGACCTGGTCAACGCTCAGGCTGGTCTTGCGCACGATCTGCGTCAGCACTTCACCCTGATCACGGAGCAGATGCACCAGCAGTTCCGACGGTGAACGAAAGCGCTCGCCGGCCTTCACCGACGAGCGCAATTTGTCCACCGAATGCAGCGGCTGCAAGCGCGCACTGACGATCAGTTTGCTGCGCACGCAGACCCACAGCGTCGACACGTCGGAGGAGACCATGCTGCTGAGGTTGAACACCACATCGTTGACCACCGCCAGCAACGCTGAGTCGACGTGTTCGATGCGCGTCGAACGCGAACCTTCGTGCAGCGCTTCGAAAAATTCTTCGGGCAATTGCAGATGACTTTTCATCCAGCGTTCACAGGCGGCGTGAGCCAGGTTCAGATGCAGCCAGAGAAATTCGCCACTGTCATTGTCGTCCTGCAAACAGCGCAAAGCGGTCGCCGAATCGACTTCGCGGCCACGTTCGCCGGGCAGGAAACGAAAGCCGTAGAGCAGGCCAAACAGATCAGGATCGCGATGGCTGATATCGAGGCTGTGGTTCATGAAGGCTCGCTGCGAAGAGGGTGCGCCGGGCGCGCAAATGGCAGGTTCACTGAGCCGCATCATCGCAATGTCACATGACGTTTGTGTGACAGCAAAATGACGTCAAATCAACGCATTACCAGCGGTCGGGAAAATCTCAAGAAGCGCTCTGGCGCGCCGATCACGGGTGAGTTAGCTTGCGCGCCATTGGCCTCGAGCCAAGGTTCGCCGACAGGGAAGTCCGGCCACTTTTCACGCCCGTTTTGGGCGTGCCTCATCCCTGTCATGAGTACCTGTGATGCTGCAAAAATCCCTGAGAGCGCAAATTCTCGCCCTGCTGAGCGGCAGCCTGCTGGCGATGTTGTTGATCGCGCTGGCCTGCTTTCATTTCCTGTCCAACGGCGTGCAAAGCTACAGCCAGTTGATCGCCGGCCCGTTGCACACCTCGCAACTGATCGACGAAGCCAACCTGCAATTCAAAGTGCAGGTGCAGGAATGGAAAAACGTTTTGCTGCGCGGCAAACAACCGGCGGACCTGGCCAAGTACTGGAGCCAGTTCGAAGACCGTCAGCGCGATGTACAGAAGATTCTCGGTGAACTGGCCAGCCAGAAAGGCATCGAGTCGAGCCTGAAATCGCGTATCGAACGTTTGCGTGAAGAACATCGTCAGTTGGGCAGCGCCTATCAGAAGGGCCGCGATGCCTACGTCGCTGCCGGCGGCGATCCGAGCGCAGGCGACAACGCCGTCAAAGGTGTCGACCGTGCTACCAGCGACCAGATGAGCGAACTGGTCGCCGAATTGCGCAAGCAGGGTAACGATCAATCGGCGCTGATCAGTGCCGAGGCCGACCGCACGGTGTTGTTCGGTCTGTTGGTGATGCTCGCTTCGGGTGTGGTGATCGGCCTGCTGAGCCTGTGGCTGGTCAACCGCAATCTGGTCGAGCCGATTCGCAAGCTCATCGACTACGTCACTCAGTTGAGTCGCGGCAAACTCGCTGAACGTGTGGTCAGCGACCGCCAGGATGAGTTGGGCAACCTCGCCGCTGCGGCCAACACGTTGCGTGATTTCCTCGCTGAAACCTTCACCCGTCTGCAACGCAGCGCCAGCGATCTGGACAGCGCCAGCGGCGAGTTGAATGCGATTGCCACGACCATGGCCGGTGGCACCAACGAGCAGTTCAACCGCACCGATCAAGTGGCCACGGCGATGAACGAAATGTCCGCCACCGCGCAGGAAGTGGCACGTCACGCCGCCGATGCCGCGCGTGCCGCCGACGATGCCGACCAGTCTGCCCAGCAGGGTGAAAAGGTCATGCAAAGCACCATCCATTCGATCACGCAGATGCGCGGCGAAATCGCCAACACCGCGACCGTCATCCGGCGTCTGGAAGCGGACAGTGGGCGCATTGGCAAAGTGCTGGAAGTGATTCGCGGCATTGCCGAGCAGACCAACTTGCTGGCACTCAACGCTGCGATTGAAGCGGCGCGCGCCGGTGAAGCCGGGCGTGGTTTTGCGGTGGTTGCCGATGAGGTGCGCAACCTCGCCCAACGCACCGCTGAGTCGATCATCGAGATCAACCAGATCATCCAGAACGTGCAGACCGGTGCGGTCGACGCGGCGCAAGCGATTGAAAGCGGTCAGTCGCGCAGTGATGAAAGCGTCGAGCAAGTGACCCAGGCGGGCGCAATGCTGGAGCGCATCACCCATGCAGTAGAGGCGATTCGCGACATGAACCGTCAGATCGCGACTGCTGCCGAAGAGCAGACCTCGGTGGCCGAGGATATCTCGCGCAACCTCACCGAGATCACCTCGATCGCTAGCACCAACCTCGACAACGTGCAGCGCACTGAAAGCGCCAGCCAGAACCTGCATGGTCTGTCAGGGCAACTGAACGAAGTCACTGCACGCCTGAGCGCGTGACCCTTTGACTGTGTACCGGTTCGGATACCGAGTCGCTACACAGTCGATCTCAAATTGACGCGGCCATGGTCGATGACCGGTTATCTATCACCGGCATTGGAGCACTCCCATGGTCAGCATCACTTCTGTTTCGATCAACCAGACCCTCAGCACCTCGACCAGCAAGACCGCAATCAGCGACGTCAGCGAAGACGCGGCAACCGCCGCCTCTTCGAGCACTGGGGCTGCCACCGACGCACCGAAAGCGGCCGGTGGCGCGGCGCCTTCGGGTGGCAGCAGTTCCAGCAGCAGCGAAGAATCGGATTCGGTGAAAGAACTGCGCAAGCAGATCGCCGAACTGCAAAAGCAATTGCAGGAACAACAGCAATCGCTGCAAGCGGCGCAGGCCAAGCAGGAAAGCTCGGAGGCCAAAGCCGCCGACGTTGCTGCCGCTCAAGCGCAGATCGCCAGCACCTCGGCTTCGCTGCAAACCGCCACATCGGCCTTGCTGCAGGCGCTGCAGGATTCGGACAGCAGCACCTCGGGCTCGCTGGTCAGCACAACGGCATAACCGTTGGTCGCTTTATCGGCGGTTTTACGCCTGAATGAGTCTGCACCTGTAATTTCTGACAGTAGACGGTCTTCGGCCTGCGCCTGATAGTCCTGACATGCCAGCGGATCAGGGCATAGGTGATTTGCGAACTTATCAGGAGAAAGGCAATGGCCGAAGAATTGTTACCAATGAGTCTTGTCGCGGGGCAAAAGACAGTTATCTATTCAAATGAAGTTGATGTCCTGACACCTAGAGTTGCCATTCCAGCTCGTGATTTTGTACTCGGTGAAGTCATCGTCGTTATGATGGGCGAAACCGAAGTTGCCCGACATGTTTACCGCGAAGGCGATCATTTTGTCGTGCATGTGATTCTGGATAAGTCGAAGCTGCATCAAGTTGTCGGTACGGTCGACTTTGGCTATAAAATTGTTGTCCTCAATGAAGACCAGAAAGAAAGAGTAGTGGCCGCTTCAAAAACGATTCGCGCTGAAGTTCACTCGTTCAATAGCAGTACGAGTTCGTCTTTCTCGAACGTGTTGGAATGACCCTCTAAATGACCTCGTAAAAACAAAAAAAACACCTGCACGACTCATCACCGTGCAGGTGTTTTCATTCAGGCGATCAAGTGTCTTGTTTGTTGCTCAGCACCTTGCCGGTGGTGGCGTCGAAGTCGACATCGAACTCTTTGCCGTCTGCGGTTTTCAGCTCGACTTCGTATTCGTAACCGTTGAAGTGGTTATCCAGGTCGGTGTCAGTGATGGTCGCACCCGGGTGCAGTTTCAGCGCTTCGGCGTTCATCGATTCCAGCGACTTGATCTTGCCGGACTTGACCAGTTCAGGGATCTGGTCGACGCGAACATCAGCCTGGGCCAGGCCAGCAGTCAGGGTCAGGGCGGCGGCAGTAAACAGGGCAGTCAAGGTTTTCATCGGTTCAATCCTTTTAATGTTTGTCGGAGCGGTGTGCTGTTTGAGTGAGTTCAGGTTAATCACCGCAACTTAACTCACCCTTAAAAACACCGCGTTCGATTGCGTCGTTTGTTCAATTGCCGCACAACGGAACATCTCAAGCTGTGCCTTCGATCAATGGAGGTGCAGATGAAACGTATCTTTGCAGGCGTGTATGCGCCGCTGTTCTGGGCCGGCTTCATTGGCGCCGGGGTGTGGCTGAGCGACGTCTCGACGCTGGCGTTGTTGCCGCTGTTTGGGTTGGCGCTGGCCGTGTCGTTCGCGGCGGAATGGGCGTTGCCCTATGAGGTGTGCTGGAACCGTGCGGCCGGTGATCGGCGGCGCGATATCCTGCATGCGCTGGTCAACGAGGCGTTGAGTGCGCTGGGATTGCTCGCCTTGCCCGGGTTGGTCGCACTGCTGGCGATTGACGGCGTATGGCCCAAAGGCTGGGCGCTTTGGTTGCAACTGGGATTGGCGATATTGATTGCTGATGCAGGTATCAGCCTGATGCATTACGCCAGTCATCGTGTGTCGTGGCTGTGGCGATTGCATGCGGTGCATCACAGCGTAGAACGTTTATATGGCTTCAACGGATTGATGAAGCATCCGCTGCATCAGTTGCTGGAAGCGTCGGCGGGGCTGCTGCCTTTGCTGGTGCTGGGCATTCCTTCGCCAGTGGCGGCGCTGCTGGCGTTTGCCATCGCGATTCAACTGCTGCTGCAACATTCCAACGTCGACATGCGCCCCGGATATTTGCGCTGGATCTTTGCCTGGGCGCCACTGCACCGTTTTCATCACATGAAGTACGGGCGCGCCGGTGACGTCAACTTCGGCCTGTTCTTCACCCTGTGGGACTGGCTGCTGGGCACGGCGTTCTATACCGAGGATTATCGAATCGGGCCGGGCGATCTGGGGATCGGCAGTCGAGCGGATTTTCCCCGTGACTACGTCGCGCAACTGCTTGATCCGTTAGCCACGATAACGCTAAATCGCGAGCCACCAGTGCCCGCCGCGCTGCGTCGTTGAGTCAGTCGAGCAGATGCAGCTCGATGTGCTGCAAGGCCTGCCGCGCGGTCACCCCGAAGAGTTTTTTCAGGCTGCGCGAGAAGTGCGCCGAGTCGGCGAAGCCTGCATTGTGCGCAGCGATGGTCACCGCATCACCCGCCAGTACCGACGCCATCGCCATGCGCAGGCGCCGCCACAGCACCAACCGGCGCACGGGCAAGCCGACGTGATCGACCAGCAACCGTTGCAATTGGCTCAGGGACAGATTCGCCGTGTCGGCCACCGCCCGCGCGGCGACTTTGTCTGTCAGCGAGGCGTCGATGGCCGCCAGCGCCCGTGCGATCCGTGGATCACTCAGCGAACGTCGCGGGCATTGGCGTAGCGCTTGATCCAATGCCGGCAGCGACAGTTCGGCGCAGAACACCGCTTCGCGCAATGTTGGCGCGGCGAACATCAACGGTTCGGCATACACGGTCAACAGCGGATCCGGAGCATCGATAATGGCGTGGCGCGTGTTGGAGGCGATCAGCAATTGCGAGGTGCTGACGGTTTCGCCATCGAGCCATACCGTTGCCGGTCGCTCAGGGGCGAGGATGATCTGGTGGGCATAGTGTGAATGGGGCGCGGTGCGCCCCGACACTCCGTGGATCAGGCCATAGTCGTGCCCCAGCCAGAGGCGGCCTGTCCACTCGGTGTGTGCGGTCACTCAGTAACCATTGTTCTTCAACAGCTGATCGACACTGGCGGCCGCCGGGCGTTTGTAGAACTTCAACAGTTCACTGGCGCGGTTGGTGAAGATGCCGTCGACACCGGCAGCCATGACTTTCTCGAAGTCCACCGGCTCGTCGACCGTGTAAACGTGAACCAACAGACCCTGATCGTGGGTGTACTTGTTCATCCACGGCTGCACCAGATCCGAATAGCTCTGATCGCCGCCGTGGGTCAGTTTCGCCGACGGTCCGGTGCCGATTGCACCCTGCGCCTTGGCGTAGTCGATCCACTGCTTGAACTCGGCTTCCGATTTCGGTTCCTGCTTGCCGTAGTAGGCGTTTTTGTCCTTCTCGCCAGACTCGGCGAAGGTCACCTTGGACTTCGCGTCCATGCCGCCTTCACCGACCCACAACAGGAGGATCTTCGGCACTTGCGGCATTTCTTTCTGCAGCAGTTCGAGGCTGTTTTTCTCGAAGGTTTGCAGAATCACTTTGCCCTTGCCCTGACCCACGCCCAGTGCGCTTTTCGCCAGTTTGGAGCCAGCCGGGCTCAGCCAGCCACGGTCCTGCAGTTTCTCTTTCAGATCGTGCTCGATACCGGGGAACAGTTGCGGCTCCTTGGTCTCGATGTACAGGCCCGGTTTGTGCTGTGCATTGGCCTGGGCGATGTCGATGATTTCATCCAGGGTCAGAATTTTCAGGCCGACATAGGACGGGCGCGCGCGATCCGGGTATTTGGCGTTGTACCAGCTGCCGGCGTCGAGGGTTTTCAGTTCGGCCATGGTGAAGGCATTGGCCGGGCTGTCCTTGCGATCCGGGAACTTGGTCGCGACGTCAGTGGTGCGTTGCAGGTTGTTGTCGTGCAGGGCGAACAGCACGCCGTCCTTGCTGCGCTGCAAGTCCATTTCCAGGTAATCGGCACCCAGATCACGCGCCAGTCTGTACGAGGCAGCGGTGGATTCCGGTGCATCGAAGGACGCGCCACGGTGGGCGATCACCGCCGGGTGCGGAATGCCGTGAGCCGCTGCGACAACGTTGGGCTCAGCCTGGCTGGCGGCCTGCGCCTGACCGAGGCCGAGTAACAGGCTCAGCATGAGGGCGCTTTTGGTGAAAGTGGCGGGCATGTTCGAGATCCTTTCGCGGGTCTGTTTCAAAGACGTACCTTTTAACAATTGAAACGAATGCGTGCTATCGCCAGACCGACATAAACGTATTAAAAGCGTTTTTTTCTGCACTTTTGTGTCGCCGTTTGCAGTACGCTTGCCCTCGGCAGACGTCCCGGCAGAGGGCGCTCCGTGCAGTTGCCCTGCGTGTAAACCATCGATCCTTTTTCGTGAGGTTTACCATGCGCATCACCTCCCAACTCATCTGCCAGGCCGCCGACGACCTCAAAGGCTTTGTCGGCCTCAACCGTAAAACCAATCAATACATCGTGCGTTTCAGCGAAGACTCGTTCGGCATGGACGTCGCCGACGACGGCATCATGCCTACCCGTGAATTTGTCTGGGCGCAGGCATCAGAGCAGACCATGACGCTCAAACGAGAGCGGATCCAGTTGCTGCTGGACCAGAATATTGATGAGCGCATCAACATCACCGAACCGTTGCGGGTGTATATGCAGAAGGTTGAAGTGCCGGAGATTGTGGCGCAGCGCAGTCTGGTGCACGGCTGAGAATCTGCGGTGACAGGCAGGGCCCCATCGCTGGCAAGCCAGCTCCCACAGAGATTGGCGGCGCTCACAGAACCTGTGGGAGCTGGCTTGCCAGCGATGGGGGCCCCGCAATACACGATGACACTCAACTCACGAACGCATACTCGCGTTCAACCCTGCACACCCGCGTATGAAACGCCGAGTACCAGATCTCGCGCCCGCGCGCCTGGATCAGCCGATGCTCAGGATGCTGTCGCCACGCCAGAATCGCCGCCTCGCTCTGCCAGTACGACACGGTGATGCCGACGCCATCGGCCCCGCGAATCGACTCCACTCCAACAAAACCAGGTTGTTCGCGCACCAGTTCGGCCATGCGTGCCGCCGCTTCGGCATAACCGTTGTCGCCCTCGGTGCGCGTCGAGGTGAAAATCACCGCAAAATAATCGCCCTCTGGCTTCATCAGCGCGGCCCCCTGCAAGCTTCGACAAACGCCCGCACCAGTGGCGGCATCTGGCCCTTGAGGGCGGCGCGTTCCGGCTGGAACAACGTTGCGACAAAAAACGGATGGCCCTTCAGCTCAATCGCGCGCAAATCCCCTGAGCAATCGTGTCCCACAGCCTGTAATCGATTACTCAACAACTCGCGTTCGAACTGCGGATTCACGCCATAGCGGCAGCGGTAGCCTTCATGAATATCGGACGTTTCGTACGCGTTGGCGATCAACGAACCGGGCCGCAGATGGATGCCGTCGACGGCTTCGACCAGCGAGCAAGTCAATGGCGTGAGCACCGCCCTTGCCGATCCGGGCGACGTCTCGCCATGTTCGGCATCGGCCCAGCCCATAACGTTGCGGGAATACTCCAGCACGGCATGCTGAAAACCGCCGCAGGTGCCAAGGAACGGGCGTTGGTGCTCGCGGGCGAAACGGATTGCGCGCAGGGCGCCGGCTTCACTTTTGTACGGGCTGGCGGGGACACACCAGAAGCCGTCGAAGTGTTGCAGCGGTGTATCGGCGTGGATCTGATCAGTGGCCAGCCATTCCAATTGCAGCGTCTGGCCGAAGTGTTCGGCGACAAGACCGAGGGCCACCGGGATGGCCTGGTGGGCAGTCACTTGCGGGTCGTAATCGCCGATCAGGGCGATGGAAACAGCGTCCATGTGAATTCCTTATCTTGAATGTATCGATGAACCCCCTCACCACAGGTTTTGGGTCTGGCTCAGAGAGAACGCGATTGTCGGCTGGCGATGCTCACTATAGATTGGCGTCCACGCACTCAATATTGGCGTTTCCCCAAGTGATCAATGCAGCGACGCACTATCAACTCGACTATCCCGATCTGGCCCTGATCCTCGCCCTGGTGCGCGGCGGCTCTCTGGCCCGCGCTGCGCAGCTGTTGAAAGTAGACGTCTCGACGGTATTTCGCGCGGTGCGGCGCCTCGAAGCGTCCCTCGGCCAGCAACTGTTCGAAAAAAGTCGCGCCGGGTACCTGCCGACCACGCTCGCGCAAACCCTCGCCGAACAGGCTGAACGCGCCGAGCAGGCGCTCGACGCTGCGCGCATCGGGGTAGAGCAGGGCGGTGAAGTGATCAGCGGCACGGTGCGCCTGACCTGTACCGATTCGGTGTTGCAAAGCTTGCTGCTGCCGGCGCTGGCGCAATTCATGCCCAACTACCCGGCGCTGACGATCGAATTGAGCACGTCCAACGATTTCGCCAACCTCAGCCGCCGCGACGCCGACATTGCCTTGCGCCTGACGCGGACACCGCCAGAACACCTGGTCGGACGGCAACTGGCGAAGATTTCCTACCGGGTCTGCGCCAGTACGCGTTATCTGCAAAACGTCGATGCGACGGATCTGGCCGCGCTCACCTGGATTGCCCCGGACGACTTCCTGCCCGATCACCCGACGATCGCCTGGCGCCGCCAGCAATTGCCCGGTGTCACACCAAGTTATCGTTGCAACAGCATGTTGTCCGTCACCGAACTGGTGCGCGCCGGGTTGGGTGTAGCGGCGCTGCCGGACTTTCTGATCAGCGAAGGTTTGCAAGCCTTGGGCGAACCGCTGCACGGTTATGACACGGCGCTTTGGTTGCTGACCCGTCCGGACTGCCGGGCGTTGCGCTCGGTGGTGACGTTGTTCGATGAACTCGGACGGGCGTTACGCTTGCCCTGATCAGCGTTGCGGGTTTTGCTTCATGTGCTGATGCATCTCGCTGGTGAGATTCTCGATGCGTTCGGTCAGGCTCTTGGTCATCTCGGTCAGGCGGGTGTTCTATTGCAGCAGTTCGAGCAGTTGCGCGGTGTTCTGCGCGGCTTGGGCCTGACGCTCGGTGTTGGCCTGCGCGAGGGCTTCACGGTGTAACGCGTCGGCGTCCGCCTGCGCCTTGTCGCGCGCGGCCTGACGGGTTTGTGCGAGCAGGATCAGCGGTGCGGCGTAGGCCGATTGCAGGCTGAACGCGAGGTTCAGCAGGATGAACGGGTAGACGTCGAATGTGGTCGCGCCAAAAACGTTGAGGCTGACCCACAGCAGCACGATCAAGGTTTGCGCACCGAGGAACGTCGGCGTACCGAAGAACCGCGCAAACGCCTCGGCGCGCAGTGCGAAGGTGTCGTTGCCGAAGGTAGTGGCGAGGTGGGCGTGGGGGCGGTGGAAGCGCAGGTGATCGACGGGGGCTGTTTCAGGTGTTGCGGGTTTTTCAGTGGTCATGAGGTACTCGGCAGGGCGTGGGACATTCCATGACTATAGCCCTGCGTTGTGGTGGGCGGCCTCTTCGCGGGCGAGCCTTGCTCCTACGGTAGGAGCAAGGCTTGCCCGCGATGGCGGCGACGCGATCTACCGGACTGCCTCAGACATCACCCCGGCGCCCGCTCATTGGCAAACATGCTCACTGCCTCCACCGCTTCACTGGCGCCATCACGAATCTGCAAAATCACCGTCCCCGCCTGATTCGCCAACTCGACGCCGTCCGCCGCACGACCTCGGGTGCCGTCCATGCTCTTGATCGCCTGACGGGTTTCACTCTGGATCAAACCGATCATGTTGGAAATCTCGGCCGTCGACCCGCTGGTGCGCGCCGCCAGTTGCCGCACCTCGTCCGCGACCACGGCAAAACCGCGACCCTGCTCACCGGCACGCGCGGCCTCGATCGCGGCGTTGAGCGCCAGCAGATTGGTCTGATCGGCAATCGCGCGAATGGTGTTGACGATGGCGGTGATCTGCTCGGAGCGCTCGCCCAGTTGGGCGATCAAGGTTGAAGATTGCGCGATGTCATCGGCGATTTCACGCATTTCACTGGCGGCCTGCTGAATCACCTGAGTGCCTTGCTCGGCGACTTTTCGCGTCGCCACCGAGATGTGATAGGCCGCGCTGGCGCTGCGTGCATCTTGTTCGTGCTGCTCGACCCGCGCGGTGACGTCGGAGGCGAACTTGACCACTTTGCACAACCGCCCGGCGGCGTCGTAGACCGGGTTGTAATTGGCTTCCAGCCACACCGTTTGCCCGCGTTTGTCGACGCGCTCAAATTGCCCGTGGAAAAATTCGCCCTGGTTCAAGCGTCGCCAGAAATCCTGATAGGCGCTGCTGTGGACCAGCGCGGCGGTGCAGAACAAACGGTGATGCTTGCCCATGAGCTCGGCGAGGGTGTAACCCATGCGTGTCAGAAAATTCTGATTAGCCGTGAGAATACTGCCGTCGAGATTGAATTCGATCACCGCCATCGCCCGGTCAATCGCTTGCAACCTGGCATTGGCGTCACTTTCCTGCTGCACCCTGGCGGTCACGTCCATGGCGTACTTGACCACTTTGACCACGCGGCCGGAAGCATCCTTGATCGGGTTGTAACTGGCTTCGAGCCAGATCGGCTGGCCCTGGCCATTGACCCGCTCAAACGTGCCGGACTGGAACTGACCATTTTTCAAACGTGACCACAGCTCACTGTACTGGGCGCTGCGACCGAATTCGGGCGTGCAGAAATGCCGGTGTGCCTGACCGATCACCTGCTCGGGCGCATAGCCCATGGTCTTGAGAAAGTTGTCGTTGGCGCGCAGCACCACGCCGTCGAGATTGAATTCGATCACCGCCATCGAGCGATTGATCGCATCGAGCAGGCCGGATTGTTCGGTCAGGGTGTGCTGGAGTTCGTCGAGGGCAGCTTTGTGACGGTTGAAAAACATGTTCGCAATACTCTGGAAGGAGGGACGAGTGGGTGATTCAGTCCCTGTTCCCGCGCTTGCAGGCCGAATACGCAGGGTGGCATTCGGCGGTGACTGCTCAATGCCAGCGTTCCATGGCTGGCAGATGGCTACTTATACAAAACTTCATAAACTTGTACAAGAAAGTAATTTTTTACAATTTTGTATAAGTTTTCAGGCGCCAGCGTCCTGAGTGACGGGGCGGCTCAAGGCTACGCTGATCGTGTTACGACCCGTGTGTTTCGCGGTATACAGCGCTTTGTCGGCATCATCCAGCCAATCCAGTGCGTCCTTGTACACGTTTTGATACCGCGCCAAACCGATACTCAGGCTCACTCGCAGCTCGGGCACATCGGGGTGGCGATACCGCTGCAAGGCTTCCCGCAACTGCTCCATCACAGCTTCGGCCTTGTTCAGCGGCAGGGTCGGCAGAATCACGCAGAACTCATCGCCGCCATATCGGCCGGCCAACTCGTCTTCATCGAGCACGTGTTTGAGCGCCTTGCTCAACTGGCGCAGCGCCGCGTCGCCGACGATATGCCCGTAGCTGTCATTGATTCCCTTGAAGTGGTCGATGTCGATCAGTGCCAGCGTGGCGGCGGTGTTGTGTTGCCGGCACTGTTGAAACTTCAGGTGCAGCAGGTCTTTCCACGCGCCATGGTTGAGCAGGCCGGTGAGGCTGTCGGTGCGACTGAGGGCACTGAGCGCGCGCTTGTGTTGCGAGAGTTTGATCGCCAGTTGGTAACAGACCATGCCCAGCGCCAACGGGTACAGCGTCAGCATCGGCAGGCAGGCCCAGACTTGCGTCTGCGTCATTGTCAGGTTGAATTTGAAACCGAAGATCGCCCAGCCCGACAGCACACCAGCGAGTTGGGCGAGGGCGCCGAACACGAACAATCGATGGCCACCGGCGGCGACGTTGTTCATGGTCATCATCGACAGGATGGTCACGGTGGTCAGCGGATTGAACTGGAAACACGCGGCCCAGAAACCGCCGCACATCGAGTCATAGAGCAGATTGCGCCGCTCGGCCTGATAGGGGAACGCCGCACGCGTGGAGATCTGGTAAGCCAGATGCGGCCAGGCAAAACCGTTGAACAACAGCAATGCCCAGATCCAGCTCGGCAAGCCCAGCGGATACAGCGCGGCGCCGACGCTGAAAAAACCGACGCCCAGCCCAATGGCCCGTGGCAGGTAAATGCGTCGGGCGAATGACAAGCCTTTGCCGCGGTGGTTTTCCATGAGGCCCTGCGCGAAATTCATCCTGAAATACTTTGCAGTATATTTCTTCAGGCCGACCGTCCGTCGGTCGATTGTCGGACATTGTCATTTATTCCAACGGGAATAATCAGTGTCCTTCCGAGCCATTTAATGGAGGGCTCGCGCAGGAGAGGGGTGATCCAGAGCGAGTTTCAGCGCTGGTAATGCGCCAGAAACATGTCCAGCGCCGATTCGGCCACGGTGTTTTGCATGTCGGCATCGAGGGCGGCGCGGCCCATGGACATCTGCGGCCAGAACCCGAAGGTCTTGAGCAGGCCCTGCAACTGATGCGCAGCGAACTCCGGGTCAACCGGTTTCAAGCGGCCATCGGCTTGCGCTGCTCGAATCCACACTGTCAGGCCTTCTTCGCGTTCACCCATGCGCTCGACCATGTTTTGCGCACGCTCGGGCGAATGAATCGTCGCGGCAATTGCAACCCGCGCCAATGTCAGAAAGTTTTCGTCCGCCATCATCTGCACCTTGGCCTGCAGCATCTGACGCAGTTGCTCGCGCAGTGGCTGATCGCGGTTGTAGCTGACCGTCTGCTCGGCGCTGATGCGCGCCCACAACTGGTTGAGAATCTCGGCGAACAGCTCTTCTTTGCTGGGGAAGTGGTTGTATACCGTGCGCTTGGACACACCGGCAGTGGCGGCGATCTTGTCCATGCTGGTGACCTCGAAACCATTGGCCCGGAATTCGGCAATCGACGCCTGAATAATGGCTTCGCGTTTGCGGTCGGTGAGTCGCTGTGGAGCTGTCATAAGTACGCTTCGGCAGGAAAAAAATGAAATTACACTTGGCAGTTTACTTGTCGCCGGGTTTGATGCAACCTTGAAACTACACCGATGAGTGTAATGTTGCGTTAATCCTCGCAACTTAAAAAAACGTATGTTCGGCCACTGCGTGCAGCCATGGCCATTTATCGTCCCACCGTGGAAAACCGTGAATTGTGCGGTTCTCCTGGAGTCACTCAGACATGGCCCATTCCAATTCCGTTTCTACGCCTGAAGCCTCGCGCCAGGCTCAAGGACTGTTCCGCAATCATGCGCCGGTGCAGCGCGAAGGCCTGCGCAAAATGCTGCGAATCATGTGGAACATGATCTTCCACAAACCGCGCGACACCCGGCCCGCGTCGGCGATTCCGGTGCAGCCGCTGACGCGCGAAGAGCTCCTGGCGGCGCCAAACCACAGCGTCTACCGCCTCGGCCACTCGACGCTGCTGCTGAAAATGCGCGACAAATTCTGGATCACCGACCCGGTCTTCGCCGAACGCGCCTCGCCGGTGCAATGGGCCGGGCCGAAACGCTTCCACCAGCCACCGATCAGCCTCGACCAATTGCCGCCGATCGAAGCGGTGATCCTTTCGCACAACCATTACGACCACCTCGATTACCAGGCGGTGTTGGCACTGGCCGCGAAAACCACTTACTTCCTGACCCCGCTGGGCGTCGGCGACACCCTGATCAAATGGGGCATCGACGCCAGCCAAGTGCGTCAGTACGACTGGTGGCAGGGCGCGGAAATCGGCGGCATCCGCTTCGTCGCCACCCCCTCACAGCACTTCTCCGGCCGCGGCCTGTTCGACGGCAACAGCACGTTGTGGGCATCGTGGGTGATGATCGACGGCGACACGCGAATCTTCTTCAGCGGCGACAGCGGCTACTTCGACGGCTTCAAACGCATCGGCGAACAGTACGGCCCGTTCGACCTGACCTTGATGGAAACCGGCGCCTACAACGTCGAATGGCCGCACGTGCACATGCAGCCGGAAGAAACCTTGCAGGCGCACCTCGACCTCAAGGGGCGGTGGCTGCTTCCAATCCACAACGGCACGTTCGACCTGGCGATGCATGCCTGGCATGAACCGTTCGACCGGATTCTGGCGCTGGCGTGGGAGCGCAGTGTTTCGATTACCACGCCGCGAATGGGCGAGGCGTTTAACCTGGCGCAGCCGCAGCGTGGAGAGGCGTGGTGGTTGGCGGTTGACGGGGAGAGCGAGGCGGTGGTGCAGAGCGCCTAAGTGACTGAAGTTGGCTCGCTGCCAAGTGGGCGAGCCTTTAACTCAGCGATACAGCCCTATCTTCCTGCTGTAATCAGCCACCGTGGTGGCCGGTAAATCACGGAATTTTCCACGACGGATTTGTTGGAATCTTTCCAAGGGTATTTCCAGTCTCCGAGCTGTCTCAGATTCACTCATACCCGCGAACTCGCTGAGTGAAGTCAGTTCTGCCATATAGCCGGCTTTGATCTGCATCTCGCCTGCTTGCCCGAGCCCCAAATCCTGATAAACATTGCCTGTGCTTTCTTCGATCCCAATCATGTTCTGATCCTTACTCTGCCATCGCATAGTCCCCATGCCCCACCGATTCCGATGAAGAGCACTGTCCACTCGCACTCCGCCCCGGTGCAAACCCCGGAAAGAACACCAACCCCTGCGCCTCAAACCGGTAAGCCAACGCCAGCCGTGCCGCATCCGCGACCTCCTGCTGCGCCTCGAACCGTTGAATGTCTTCCACCGCAACCTCAGCCTCGCGCGACAGTTGTTCCGCGCTCCAGCCCAGCATCGCTCGGGCCTGGACGCAATGCGTCGGGGTGAACTGGAAAAGGGCAATGCGTTCGAGGATGTGGTTCATCGCAAGAGAGGCCATGGTGTGCTCCGGGCTCAAGAGTGCTGATTGAAAATGTACTGTGTTTTTGTACAGTTGTTTTCGGCCGGGATCAAACGCATTTTTTGATTTGCCCTAGTTCGCCGCCTGCAACCAGACGGACGGTGCCTGTCCCAGCACCCGCCGAAACATCGTCGAGAACGCCGCCGGGCTCTCATAACCGAAGTCCAGGGCGATCCGCGTCACCGCTTCGCCCGCCGCCAGCCTGGCCAGCGCGAGTACCACACAGGCACGCTGACGCCACTGGCTGAAACTCAACCCGGTCTGTTGGCGGAAGAGTCGATTGAAGGTGCGCAAGCTTACGTGCAACTGCTCCGCCCACTGTTGCGGTGTTTGATGCGCATTGGGTTGATGCAGAAAGCTCTGACACAGCGCCAGCAGTTTTCCGTCAGCCGGCAGTGGAATGTGCAAGGGCAGGGGCGCACTGCGCGTCAGTTCATGCAGGAGCAAATCGATCAACACACCATCGCGGCCCGCCTCGTCGTAGGCCAACGGCAACTCCACCGCTTCCATCAGCAGATGCCGCAACAGCGGCGACACACTGATCACTTGGCAACGCTCACCCAAATCTACCGCGTCCGGTTCGATGTACACGCTGCGCGTGCTGACCCCGAGCATCAACACCTCATGCGCCACCCCCGGCGGAATCCACACCGCCCGTTGCGGCGGCACCACCCAGTTGCCGTCATGGGTGCTGACCTGCATCACTCCCGTTGCGCCATAGAGCAATTGCGCCCGCCGGTGCGTATGACGCGGTAACAGGTGACCGTAGGAATAATCTGTGCCGATCGCCACCACCGCGCGCGGCGTGTCATCCAGCAGATTGATCGAAACATTGCGCATCGAGCGATTCTCAAAGGTTGGCGTAAACGCAAACATTATTGGCTGAGTTGCTGAAGCAGGCCAAGACGTCCCGCTCTATCTTCGTGAGCCTTCCCTAAAAGGACGCCGCGAAATGTTCTACCTCTTGCTCACATGCTTCGGCTGCATGACCGGCATCACCGCCGTACTGTTCGGCTTCGGCGGCGGCTTCGTCATCGTGCCGCTGCTTTACCGTCTACTCAGCGCCAGCCACGGCGCCGACGGCCCGATCGGCCAATCGGCAATGCACATCGCCGTCGCCACCTCGACCTGCGTGATGATCGTCAACGCCCTGATCGCCACCGACAAACACCGCCGCGCCGGCAATCTCATCCACCATTACCTGTGGCCATTGGGCGGGTTTATTGCCGTGGGCTCAGTGGTCGGCGCAATAGCGGCGGTGTGGGTCAGTGGCGAGGTGATTCGGTACGCCTTCATCGCCTACCTCGGCGTAACCATTGTCGACTGCGTGCTCAGGCGCGGATTTCTCACTCAGAGCGCAGACGTCATCCCACGCCGACTTGGCAGCACGGAAACTTCCGCAGGTGGTGTAGGCATCGGCGCCATCGCGACGTTTCTCGGCGTAGGAGGCAGCGTCATGACCGTGCCGTTGCTGCGCCGTTGTGGCTTGAGCATGTCGCAAGCGACGTCCATGGCCAACCCGCTGAGCGTGCCGGTGGCGTTGGCGGGAACGCTCACGTACATGGCGCTGGCCGGGTTCAGTCAAGCTGAGTTGGGCGCCTGGTTTGTCGGGTACGTGGATTTGCTGGCGTTTGCGCTGCTGACGTTGGGTTCGTTGCTGGGAATCAGATTGGCCACGCCGTGGATCGGACGGATTCCGGATCGGGTGCATGCGCGGGTGTACATCGGGCTGTTGCTGATGGTGATGATCAGCATGTGCTTGAGTTGAAGGCGACAGCGCTCGATTCTCCCGCGCAACCTCGACATAATCCGCAACTTCTTTTTGCGGGCAGTTGCTCGTTTATTCAAGGATGAAGTGATGTTCCGAGGACTGTTACGCCTTTTCGCTGTTCTTTTTCTGACGGGGTTGTTTGTCTCGACTGCAACGTGGGCCGACAACGGCGCGCAGGTGTACACCGGCACCTTGGGTAAAGCGGCCATCGTCCTCGAAATAAATACTCGCATTGGAGAAGGTCGTTACTTCTATAAGAAGTACCGCAAGGATCTGCCACTCGACGGTGCCCTGGACGGGGAAACACTGGTGCTGGAAGAAGGTTCGCGGATGGAAGACTCGCGCCCGACCCTTCGTCTGCAGCCGACAACTCATGGTTGGTATGGCGAGTGGACGAGTACCGCTGGGAAAGTCCTGAAGGTCGAGTTAGAACCAGCCGTCATCCCCGATGTACCCGACGATGCCTTGCCCTTTTTCACCACACTTCACGACAAGTACCCTTACGAATATCTGCGGCTGCAAGGCGTAACACTCAAGAAAGGCAAGACCGACACCTTCATGGGCTACACGCTGCAGTGGTGGACCGAGCCGAAGACAGACACTTCTCTGTTCGAAGTGGTGACCGGTTACTCCCTCGAAGAGCGTCGACGTATCAACCAAAAATTGATGGCGCGTTTGTGGGGCGAAGTGTTGTCGTCTTATGGCTGTTCTGGAAGTTATGCGCAGTGGAGCCAGCCACTGTACATGTCGCCCACAGTGATGAGTGTGGGGATTTCATCGGATTATTACTGTGGCGGCGCCTATCCGGATCAAAGCCACGACGCGCTCAACATCGATATCAAGACAGGCAAGCTTCTGACCCTTGATGATGTTTTGTGGGTGGGGCAGGGCAAGCCGTTGCACTACGAGGAATATGAAGATTTCGCCGCGGGCTCACCCGGCTCTTCGACAGCGTGGTCGAACTACCGCGCCACTGAACTGGCACCTTGGTTGGTCGCACAGTTGCTGAAACTCTACCCAACCGAAATGACCATCACCCCCGAGGGTGAAAACGACTGCGGCTATGACGAGAACTATCCCTGGCAATTTCCGGGTTGGCACTTCACGGAACAGGGCATAAAGATCGAGCCATCATTTGCGCACGTCGTGGCGGTCTGCGGATCAGTGGACTGGAGCGTTCTGCCGTACACACTCGTCAAACAACATCCGGGCGGGGTTGCACTGCAACTGCCTTGAGGCGGCGCTATCTTTCAAACGCAGCCCCTCGATTCCTGACCCCAACCCCGCCATAATCGCCGCGAATTTATCCGCGCCAGCCTTCCAATGCCGGCGCGGCCTCCGCCTCTTTCAAGGAACGATCAATGCTCAAGGGACTGATGCGCCTGGCAACCTGCGCTGCTGTGCTGTTCTCGCTGCTATCCACCGCGTACGCCGAAGACAACCGGCTGGTGTTCACCGGCACGTTGGGCAAAATGCCAATCGTTTTCGAAGTCGATATTAGTGACCCGGAGCAAGTCACCGGTCGCTACTTTTATGAGAAATTTCACCGCGATCTAGAGCTTAACGGCACCTATAAAAATGACGTCTTGATGCTCACAGAGGGCAGTGATCGTATGGAGCCGGGCAAGCCGTTACCGACGCTGAAACTGCAACAGATTGATGGCGGCTGGAAGGGCGAATGGCAAAACCCGAAGGGCAAAAAGTTGCCCGTACTGGTCACCGATACGCCACTTCCCGAAGTGCCGGCGAATGCATTGCCCTACATCGCCAAGTTGCCCAAGAGCGAGCCTTACGAATACCTACGGCTTCAGGGACTGAAACTCAAACCCGGCAAAAAGCAGGACTTCATGGGCTACTCCCTGCAATGGTGGGAAGAGCCTGATACCAAAATGTCCATGTTCAGCATCGAATCCGGGATGCCACAAGAAGATCTGCAGCGGGTCAACCAGCAATTGCTCGGGCGCTTGTGGGACGAGGCCATCAGTTACTACGGCTGCCAGTTGCGAGGTCGCGGTTACGCCGAATTCCTTCAGGACGTCACCCCGACATTTATCTCGCCCAGCGTCATCAGCCTGAACATTTCCACCAGCTACGACTGCGGCGGTGCGCACCCAGACTTCGGTGATTCACCGCTCAACATCGATGTGAAAACCGGCCATCCGTTGTCGCTCGAAGACGTACTCTGGGTGGGCGAGGGTCAGCCAATCCTTCATGCTGATCGCTACAGAGGCGGTGACCAGCCATTGACCGAGGCCGAAGACGCCGCGCGCTCAAAGTATCAACGCGAAGTCTTCGGGCCGTGGCTGATCAAACAACTCACCGCGCTGTACCCGGATGAAATGAAGAAACCGGCAGGCGGAGATGAAGACAGTTGCGACTTCACCAATGAAGACAATTGGGGTTATTCCAACTGGCGCTTCACCGAAAAAGGTTTGTACATCGGAGCGTACTTCGCCCGTATAGAACGAGACTGCGATGCACCCGACTGGTCGATCCTGCCGTACTCCCTCGTCAAACAACACCCCGGCGCCGTCAAACTGCAACTGCCCCAGGGCTAACCGTCACTCCAGCCCCGGCGCTTCACGAATAATGAAGTGATCCAGGTTCTCGATATTGGCATTGAAGACCTCGAAAGGCTTTTCGGGGTTCTTCTTGCCAGGCACCTGCTTCAACTCCGGCGTCACCCCATAGAAGAAACAGAACAACGCCTTGTCGCTATCCGCCGCGTGCTTGATCTCTTCCAGAAACGCCTTGCGCTTGCGGTAGTTGTCGATCAGCTTCTTGTTCAGATAAACGCTGACCGAGTACGGCTTCTTCTTACTGTCCTCGGGCTTCTTGAACCAGACCTTGTCCTCGAAATCGATACGGAAACTGGCACTGTGGAAGTCCTCGATCTTCTTGATCCGCCCCCAGTAAATCAGCCCCTTGTTGTCCGTCAGATACTCAATCTTCTTGAAGAACGAACTGTACGGCGCCGAATGCTCGCCGACCTTCAACGGCATCCGCTTAAGCAAATCCTTGTCGGCGAAGTTCGACACAAAACACTCCACCGGATGCGCAAACACACTGGTCTTGTCCGGCGCCGACTCACGACCCGCCGACTCTTTACCACTCTCCGCCGCCACCCGCACCGGATCATCGCGCAACACATCCGCCGCCCCCGCTGGCGCGACAGGCTTGCGCACATACTCACGCCGGGTCAGCAACAACTCCGATGGGAAGTGCTCCTCACGCCCGTCATCCACCTCGCCATCCGCCGTCTCAACACCAGACGCTGAAGCCTTCAAACTCACATACGGACAACCCGCCACATGCTGCGTGGTGGGCAGATTCTTGAAGTGCGGCGTGCGCACGTAGTTCACGTTCTTGGCGTTGAACGTGCCCAACTCGTTGGAAGCCTCGAACGCCGAACGACAGGCATCGTTGGGGCACTGGAAGTGTTCCTTCGCCGAGTCAAACGCCACCGTCTCATCGAAATTGAGATCGCGAACATCATAGATCGACAATTTGTCGTCGAGGCTGAGGCAGTAGGCGAGATCGAATTTCATAGTGGGGCTCGGGTCCTTGAGTGGGGGAGGGGTATTAATAGCGGGCGGCGGCCCGGGTTACTAGTAATAGATCTCGCCACCCAGCATCAACAGAACAGCCAAAAAACCGAGATTGCCAAACAGGAAGGGCAGAATGGTAATGACGATTTGGACAACAACTGCGATTTTAAAGCCGGCGGACAGGCCATAACGCTTCCAGTAAATAACATGCAGCACCATGGTTAGTGCATTTGCGACCCAGACTGCTCCAACGGCCATGATTTCGTTCTTTTGAGCGATACGCAGGGCCATATGCAGCAGGCAGAAAAAGACGATTAGAAATGAGGCGGTCAGGAGTCGGGATTGACCCGGGGTGGTCGAATTTTGGGTTGGTGGCTGCATGTGATGTCCGTCGATGTTAGTGGTCGAGATTTGTTCTCGATCCACAGTGAAGGCAGTCCATAAAGTTTCGGGATGATGGTAAGTCTGTGAGTTGTTGCTGGAGCTGTTTGCGATTTCCCGCATTAACTCAATCTCTGGGGCAAACTCATCCTTGTGGCGAGGGGATTTATCCCCGATGGGCCGCGGAGCGGCCCCAAAACGGCATGAGCGATGATACAAATAGATCATCTTTCGCTTGCAGACTGATCCATAGCCGACCCGGGATGAATCTCCTCGGCACAGTCGATATGCACATAGATTATTGCCGCTTCAAACGCTTCACCTTTTTATAAAGCGAATCAGTGAATTCCTCACGGTCACTTGAATGATGGCAGCGTCGATGACAATTTGGACAGAGCGCAATGGTGTTGTCTTTGCGATCCTTGCCGTGTTGTGCCAAGTGCTTAACGTGGTGAACCTCGAGATATGGCTTTCCATCCATTTCGAAAGGGCCTGGTTGATCACAGGCCTCACAAATCCCGTTAGCGTTATCTAGGATCCAGCCCTTGATCTTAGAATTCCGAACGAAATATCGGGTAATCGTCACCCCTTGTTGAGGTGCCTCACCATCGTCTGGTTCGCTTACAAAATCCTGTGCTTTGGCGTGCTTTACATATCGATTCTGAATGTCTCCCCCGGCGGAAGGGACGTCATAACTCGGGGTCAAAAGACCTTTGGATTCTAAAATTTTGGTCAGCCGGGCGGCGACTCCTGAGCCAATGTTTACTTTTGGCTTGTAGTGAACAATCGTCTTCAGTCCTAACTCGTCAAACAGTGCTGAAAGGTTCTGAAGGCGATAGTCGATCGACTTGCTGTTGCGATTGGCAAGCGCACCGCTCTGGAGAAGCTTGTGCTCCGCAGACTTATTGAATTTTTCGTCGTTTGGATATCTCGCTTGAATCGAGAGGTAAGCATCGACAGAGGCCTCCAATTCGTCATTGGTCCAGCCCTTTTGTTCCTTTTTCGTATCCATACAGTCGCCGAGGGTTGAAAACCCTCGGACGATACTGAGTGGCCATCACCTCTGTCTACGAAAAATCCTACAGAAAAAAGCGACAGATCCTGCGCGATCCTACAAAACCATCCCTAGCCCATCGAGTGCTTCGAGGACTGAAACACCTGCGCAACCCGTCGCCACCAGGGTTTCTCTAGAAAAGTTCGTCGTGGCTTCTGATCGTTCAACAGGTAAGGCATATCCCTTAGCCGAATCCAGCCCTCATCCTGCCAATGCAGCAAGCTCAACGACATCTCCGGCCAATCCAACAAGCTCAACATTGGCCGATTCGAATCTCCTGAATCTGCAGCATCCCGCAAAGTTGGCACTACCTCATTGGTCAGCCACTCACGCAACAACCGATTCCCCGGAACGTAGTGATAGACCAGCAGCGCATACACCCCGGATTCACTAAGCATCAGATGCTGTTCTGGTTCTCGAAAGTACTCAATCCACATAATGCGGCGTTGATCGCTATCTAGCTTATTGACCACCCGGTCATTCAGATGAAAACCAATCAAGCGGCCGACATCGCGGGCGGAAAACCAAGGCTGGTTTTCCCATAGAAGGGCATGTAAAAAAAGATTGTGGCGAGAGAAGACGGTTACCGAGCATGGATCAGACATATCTATGACCTCTACGTTTTAGATTTTGGGAGGGCCTGACCCCAACGTAGAGCGGACTTAAGAAATCCCAACGAGCAGAGCAGTTGCCACCGACGAATTACGCGTCTGTGTCACTGACCAAGCTTTCTACGTTGGGCGTTTCTTAGGCACCTGCGATAGAGCTTAGTAGTGCTCGCAGCAGGCTTCAATGGGAAGCGACTGTAAGTGCTGTAGGAGATTGAACGCTGTGGCGTAGGCCTAAAAAGGTTTACCTATCGCCCATAAAAAAGCCCCGATCAGATCGGGGCTTTTTGCTTTCTCGACTCGCCGATTCAAACCGCAATCGTCAAATCGTGCCAAGCGAGACTATTAGTCCCAGCTCAACGCACCACCAGTTTGGTATTCGATCACGCGAGTCTCAAAGAAATTCTTCTCTTTCTTCAAGTCCATAATCTCGCTCATCCAAGGGAACGGGTTAGTCGTCCCTGGATATTCCTCTTTCAAACCAATCTGCGACAACCGACGGTTAGCGATGAACTTCAGGTAGTCCTCCATCATCGCCGCGTTCATGCCCAACACCCCGCGAGGCATGGTGTCACGTGCGTATTCGATCTCCAGCTGCGTACCCTGCAGAATCATCTGGGTCGCTTCTTCCTTCATCTCAGCATCCCACAAATGCGGGTTTTCGATTTTGATCTGGTTGATCACGTCGATGCCGAAGTTCAGGTGCATGGATTCGTCGCGCAGGATGTATTGGAACTGCTCGGCGACGCCGGTCATTTTGTTGCGGCGGCCCATGGAGAGGATCTGGGTGAAGCCGCAGTAGAAGAAGATGCCTTCCAGCACGCAGTAGTAGGCGATCAGGTTGCGCAGCAGCTCTTTGTCGGTGTCCGGGGTGCCGGTTTCGAACTTCGGATCGGAGATCGAACGGGTGTACTTCAGGCCCCAGGCGGCTTTTTTAGCGACCGATGGGATCTCGTGGTACATGTTGAAGATCTCGCCTTCATCCATGGCCAGCGATTCGATGCAGTACTGGTAGGCGTGGGTGTGGATCGCTTCTTCGAAAGCCTGGCGCAGGATGTACTGGCGGCATTCCGGGTTGGTGATCAGGCGATATACGGCCAGCACCAGGTTGTTGGCAACCAGGGAGTCGGCGGTGGAGAAGAAGCCGAGGTTGCGCATGACGATGCGGCGCTCGTCGTCGGTCAGGCCTTCCGGGTCTTTCCAGAGGGCGATGTCGGCGGTCATGTTGACTTCTTGCGGCATCCAGTGGTTTGCGCAACCGTCCAGGTACTTCTGCCAGGCCCAGTCGTACTTGAAAGGTACGAGCTGGTTGAGGTCGGCGCGGCAGTTGATCATGCGCTTTTCGTCAACGGCGACACGGGCGGAGGCGCCTTCGAGTTCGGCGAGGCCTTCGGCGACGTCGAGGGAGTTCAGTGCAGCCTTGGCGCGGGCGACAGCGGCCGAGTCGTCGGCGGTCACGGCGCGGGCTTCGATCGCGGCGGCACCGCCAGCGTTGTCGAGGCGGTCCATGTTGGCTTCAGTAGCGTGGCCGGCGTTAGCGCCTTTCACGGTTGCTACTTCACTGTCTTCTTTGTCGAATTCGTCCCAGCTCAGCATGACGTGTCGTCTCCTGCGTGAGGGCCTGTCGCCCGTGTGAAACCTGATTGGTTGGTTTTTCACACGGTCGAACAGACCGCGTTGGATCTAAAGGAATCGTTCTTTGCAGCAGCTAAACGCAGGCATCAAACAGAATTTTGTACGGGTTTCCGAGAGCCTCTGACGGGCGCAATCAGTGTTGGACACTGCTGCGGGGCTTCAGAATGGCTTTTGATCCCTGTAAGGGAATATTGCTGACCCGATTAGGGCGGCATTATAGGGAAAAAATTGTGCTCGTGGGGGAGGGCGAAAGCGCGCAGGGCGGTCGAGCGGGAGGGTGATTTGAGTCGGAGCGAGGGTTTACAGGGCTTTCGCCGATGTTGGCCCGTGAGAATTTTTTTTGATTAATTTTTTCGTCAGGCTTTGGTTGCTCAAGAAATGAGCAAAAAACCGCGTTTTTCACTATATCTTGTGTTTTGCAAGCCTTTTGCACGACTCCAGACACAACTGAGCCCGACCGAAGTCGGGCTGGAATCGACCCTCAATGTTGCGCTGAGAGATCCAATTCGGTGCAGTCTCGAATCATCAATTGGTGCAGCCGTTACCCATGACGCTGTAACGCAGGATGTGACGTTGGCCGATGGAGTCGTCGTATTCCATTTTCATTGGGACAACTTCGCAGACATTCGGAACTTCGCTCATCGATACAACGTTGGCGATGTCCAGGTGGGTCGAGTAAGTGTATTCCTCGATCACTGGTTGTTGCTGTGCGACATCAGTCGGGACCTCGTCTGCCATGGCGGTTGCGCACAGACTGCTGAGGGCCAGAACCAATAAAGCTTTCATTTCAAATTTACCTTTTTGAGGTCGAGTGGGGTCACGCAACCTTTTTAGGGTTGCGTGTGTAACTTCATCATTTGCGGTTGTTACTTGAGAGCTGGATTAACGGCCTTCGTGGGGGCTGTATCGTTGTTAATCGCGGTTGCCTTGTTGGCGAGGTGAATTTTAGGGAGTTGGGGCTGGGGTAAACAGAGCGGGTTTTGATAAACACCTTTGGCAGATTTGGTAACAATCCCCGAAATCACCCCAATCCCAATGTAGGAGCTGCCGGAGGCTGCGATCTTTTGATCTTGCCTCTAAACATCCAGATCAAAAGATCGCAGCCTTCGGCAGCTCCTACAAGGGGTACTGTGGGTGGGGGAGGGGTTGTTACTACCATCGTCGAATGGTTCTATGGGGCCGGCCCGGCTACAACGGGGTCATACAAAAACAACTATTACACCGAGGTAGGAAAGATGAGTGCGGCTTCTCTGTATCCCGTTCGTCCCGAGGTTCTGGCTAACACGCTGACTGACGAGGCGACCTACAAAGCCATGTACCAGCAGTCGGTCGTCAACCCTGACGGTTTCTGGCGCGAGCAAGCTCAGCGTCTCGACTGGATCAAACCTTTCACCACGGTGAAACAGACGTCGTTCGACGATCACCATGTCGACATCAAGTGGTTTGCCGACGGCACCCTCAATGTTTCCTACAACTGCCTCGACCGCCATCTGGCCGAGCGCGGCGATCAAGTCGCGATCATCTGGGAAGGCGACGATCCTTCCGAGAGCCGCAACATCACCTACCGCGAACTGCACGAACAAGTGTGCAAACTGGCCAACGCCCTGCGTGGTCAGGACGTGCACCGCGGCGACGTGGTGACCATTTATATGCCGATGATTCCCGAAGCCGTGGTCGCCATGCTGGCCTGCACCCGGATCGGCGCGATTCACTCGGTGGTGTTCGGCGGTTTCTCGCCGGAAGCCTTGGCCGGTCGCATCATCGACTGCAAATCGAAAGTGGTGATCACCGCTGACGAAGGCATTCGTGCCGGCAAGAAAATTTCCCTCAAGGCCAACGTCGACGACGCGCTGACCAACCCGGAAACCAGCAGCATCCAGAAAGTCATCGTCTGCAAGCGCACCGGTGGCGACATCAAGTGGAACCAGCATCGCGACATCTGGTACGAAGACCTGATGAAAGTGGCAGGCACTGTCTGCGCGCCAAAAGAGATGGGCGCGGAAGAAGCGCTATTCATTCTTTATACCTCAGGCTCCACTGGCAAGCCGAAGGGCGTGCAGCACACCACTGGCGGTTATCTGCTGTACGCGGCGATGACCCATGAGCGCGTGTTCGACTACCGTCCGGGCGAAGTCTACTGGTGCACCGCCGACGTCGGTTGGGTCACTGGCCACAGCTACATCGTTTACGGCCCGCTGGCCAATGGCGCGACCACGCTGCTGTTCGAAGGCGTGCCGAACTACCCGGACATCACCCGGGTGGCGAAGATCGTCGACAAGCACAAGGTCAACATCCTCTACACCGCACCGACCGCGATCCGCGCGATGATGGCTTCGGGTCAAGCCGCGGTTGAAGGCGCGGATGGCAGCAGTCTGCGTCTGCTCGGTTCGGTCGGCGAGCCGATCAACCCGGAAGCGTGGGATTGGTATTACAAGAATGTCGGCAAGTCGCGTTGCCCGATCGTTGATACCTGGTGGCAGACCGAAACCGGCGGCAACATGATGAGCCCGCTGCCGGGTGCCCATGCGCTGAAGCCGGGTTCGGCGGCGCGTCCGTTCTTTGGTGTGGTGCCGGCGCTGGTCGACAACCTCGGTAACATCATTGAGGGCGAGGCTGAAGGCAATCTGGTGATTCTCGATTCGTGGCCAGGTCAGGCGCGCACGCTGTATGGCGATCACGATCGTTTCGTCGATACCTATTTCAAGACATTCCGTGGCATGTACTTCACCGGTGACGGCGCGCGCCGTGATGCCGATGGTTATTACTGGATCACCGGGCGTGTCGATGACGTGCTCAACGTGTCCGGCCACCGTATGGGCACGGCCGAGATCGAGAGCGCGATGGTTGCGCATCCGAAAGTCGCTGAGGCGGCGGTGGTTGGGGTTCCGCATGACATCAAAGGGCAGGGCATTTATGTCTATGTCACGTTGAAGAATGGTGAGGAGCCGACCGAGCAACTACGTCTGGAGCTGAAGAACTGGGTGCGCAAGGAGATCGGGCCGATTGCTTCGCCGGATGTGATCCAGTGGGCGCCGGGGCTGCCGAAGACGCGTTCGGGCAAGATCATGCGCCGCATTCTGCGCAAGATTGCCACGGCGGAATATGACGGGTTGGGGGATATCTCGACGCTGGCGGATCCGGGTGTGGTGCAGCATTTGATTGATACGCATAAGACGATGAATGTTGCTTAAGTAATGATTCACAGAAGCCCTGTCCGGTGATGCCGGGCGGGGCTTTTTTGTGTCTGGAGGTTTTGGGGTGATCGGACCGGCCTCATCGCTGGCAAGCCAGCTCCCACAGGTTTTGTGGTGTGTTGGCAGTTTGTGGTCCTGCGCGGATTTGAGTTGATAGGGTTGGCCTCATCGCTGGCAAGCCAGCTCCCACAGGTTTTGTGGTGTGTTGGCAGTTTGTCGTCCTGCGCGGATTTGAGTTGATAGGGTTGGCCTCATCGCTGGCAAGCCAGCTCCCACAGGTTTTGTGGTGTGTTGGCAGTTTGTGGTCCTGCGCGGATTTGGGTTGATAGGGCTGGCCTCATCGCTGGCAAGCCAGCTCCCACAGGTTTTGTGGTGTGTTGGCAGTTTGTGGTCCTGCGCGGATTTGGGTTGATAGGGCTGGCCTCATCGCCAGCAGGCTAGCTCCCACAGTTTTTGTGGTGTGGCGGAAATTTCAGCTTCGCCGCATATCCCTGTGGGAGCTGGCTTGCCAGCGATAGCAATCTGTCAGGCAACTGTGTAGTCCACTGTCGGAACACAAGACCACCCAACCAATAATTATCGACCTGCGCCGTAAGCCGTTTCCCACTGTTACCCGCCGCCTTCCACGTAACCGAATGTGTAACCGCCCGCCCCGCGACGGGGCAAAGGGAAACGCATCGCCCCGTTTTAGAGCCTCCAAACCCCCAGTGAAAAATAAGACACAACGCTGCGCTTGCCGGATTAGAAGGGTTTGCGAATAATAGGCCCGCAATTTGCAGCATAGATCGGTTCACTGTCTTTCGCTCTTGCATGAAATTGCGGGGCTGTCAATGTGCCAAAGTCGCTTTCTCTGTGCATCTGTAATTAGTTGTCGCATTGAAGAAATATCGGCTTCCGGCCTGTCGTTAGAATGCCGATCACTCGCTCATCGTGGCTGATGTTGAAACCTCCCCAGGTTTCAACGGGAAATTTCCCACCGATGCAGCAACCGATTTCCCGATTCACCCATTCGCATATTGGGCTGTCGCTCACTCTGCCGTTTTTGCCCTTTACCGATGGAGTCCCAAGATGAAGAAACTTGTGCTGCTTGGCGCCCTGGCACTGTCCGTGCTGTCGCTGAATGCCTTCGCTGACGAAAAACCTCTGAAAATCGGTATCGAAGCGGCTTACCCTCCGTTCGCTTCGAAAGCACCGGACGGCAGCATCGTTGGTTTCGACTACGACATCGGCAACGCTCTGTGCGAGCAGATGCAGGTCAAGTGTGTGTGGGTCGAGCAAGAGTTCGACGGTCTGATCCCGGCACTGAAAGTGCGCAAGATCGACGCGATCCTGTCGTCGATGTCGATCACTGAAGACCGCAAGAAGTCGGTCGACTTCACCAACAAGTACTACAACACCCCGGCACGTCTGGTCATGAAGGCCGGCACTCAGGTCAGCGAAAACCTGAGCGAGCTGAAAGGCAAGAACATCGGCGTACAACGTGGTTCGATCCACGAACGTTTCGCCCGCGAAGTGCTGGCTCCACTGGGTGCCGAGATCAAGCCGTACGGCTCGCAGAACGAAATCTACCTCGACGTGGCTGCTGGCCGTCTCGACGGTACCGTGGCTGACGCAACCCTGCTGGACGACGGTTTCCTGAAAACCGACGCCGGTAAAGGCTTCGCGTTCGTCGGTCCTGCGTTCACCGACGTCAAATACTTCGGCGACGGCGTAGGCATCGCTGTTCGTAAGGGCGACGCCCTGAAAGACAAGATCAACGCTGCCATCGCGGCCATCCGTGAAAACGGCAAATACAAAGCAATCCAGGACAAGTACTTCGCCTTCGATATCTACGGCAAGTAACACGTCTCTGCGACAAGTCCGAAATGGCGCAAGCAACAGGATCTCTGCGGTTTGCGCCATTTTTTCATCCCAACTTTCGAGGACCTGAATCATGTTGAAAGGCTACGGGGCTGTCATCCTCGATGGCGCATGGCTGACGCTTCAGCTCGCCTTGTCGTCCATGGCTCTGGCCATCGTTCTCGGGCTGATCGGTGTCGCGTTGCGCCTGTCGCCGGTGCGCTGGCTGGCCTGGCTGGGCGATCTGTATTCCACGGTGATTCGCGGGATTCCCGATCTGGTGCTGATCCTGCTGATCTTCTACGGCGGTCAGGACTTGCTCAACCGCGTGGCACCGATGCTCGGCTATGACGACTACATCGATCTGAACCCGCTGGCCGCCGGCATCGGCACTCTCGGTTTCATCTTCGGTGCGTACCTGTCGGAAACCTTCCGTGGCGCGTTCATGGCGATTCCAAAGGGCCAGGCCGAAGCGGGCATGGCGTACGGCATGAGCAGTTTTCAGGTGTTCTTCCGGGTGATGGTGCCGCAGATGATTCGCCTGGCGATTCCGGGCTTCACCAACAACTGGCTGGTACTGACCAAGGCCACCGCGCTGATTTCCGTGGTCGGTCTGCAAGACATGATGTTCAAGGCCAAGCAGGCGGCAGATGCCACCCGGGAGCCTTTCACCTTCTTCCTCGCAGTGGCGGCGATGTACCTGGTGATTACCAGTGTTTCGTTGCTGATCCTGCGTCAACTTGAGAAGCGCTACTCAGTAGGCGTAAGGGCGGCTGATCTATGATCTTCGACTACAACGTCATTTGGGAGGCCCTGCCGCTGTACCTCGGCGGCCTGCTGACCACCCTCAAACTGCTCGCGCTGTCGCTGTTTTTCGGTTTGCTCGCGGCCCTGCCGCTGGGGCTGATGCGCGTCTCGAAGAACCCGGTCGTCAACGGTGCCGCGTGGCTTTACACCTACGTGATCCGTGGCACGCCGATGCTGGTTCAACTGTTTCTGATCTACTACGGTCTGGCGCAGTTCGAAGCGGTACGCGAAAGCTTCTTGTGGCCATGGCTGTCCAGCGCAACGTTCTGTGCGTGTCTGGCCTTTGCGGTCAACACCAGCGCCTACACCGCTGAAATCATCGCCGGCAGCCTCAAGGCCACGCCGAACGGTGAGATCGAAGCGGCGAAAGCCATGGGCATGTCGCGCTTCAAACTGTACAAACGCATTCTGCTGCCATCGGCCCTGCGCCGTGCACTGCCGCAGTACAGCAACGAAGTGATCATGATGCTGCAGACCACCAGTCTGGCCTCCATCGTCACTCTGATCGACATCACCGGCGCGGCCCGTACCGTCAACGCGCAGTACTATCTGCCGTTCGAGGCGTACATCACCGCTGGCGTTTTCTACCTCTGCCTGACGTTCATTCTGGTCAAGCTGTTCAAGCTGGCCGAGCGTCGCTGGTTGAGCTACCTCGCGCCGCGGAAGCACTGATATGGAACGCATCGACCACGTTTTGCCGTGGAGTCATTTGGGCAGCGAGCGCAAGATTTCGGTGTTCCGCTTCGGACGCGGCGAGCGCAAGGCTTACATTCAGGCCAGCCTGCACGCTGATGAATTGCCGGGCATGCGCACCGCTTGGGAGCTGAAAAAGCGCCTCGGCGAACTCGAAGCCAAAGGCTTGCTCAACGGTGTCATTGAATTGGTGCCAGTCGCCAATCCTTTGGGTCTCGGGCAATTGCTGCAAGGCAATCACCAAGGCCGTTTCGAGGCGGGCAGCGGCAAGAATTTCAACCGTGATTTCGTTGAGCTGAGCGCGCCGGTTGCGGCCGCTTTGGCTGAAAGCCTCGGTGATGATCCGCACGCCAATGTGCGCCTGGTTCGTCAGGCGATGGCCGATCATCTGGCGGCATTGCCGGAGGCGAGCAGCCAGTTGCAAGGCATGCAGCGTGTGTTGCTCAGCCATGCCTGCACCGCCGATGTCGTGCTCGATCTGCATTGCGATGCTGAAGCCGCGCTGCACATGTATGCGTTGCCGCAGCATTGGCCGCAGTGGCGTTCGCTGGCCGCGCATCTGAATGTGCGCGTGGGCTTGCTGGCGGAAGATTCCGGCGGCAGCTCGTTCGATGAAGCGTGCTCGTTGCCGTGGTTGCGTCTGTCACGGCAGTTTCCTGATGCGCAGATTCCGCTGGCGTGCCTGGCGACGACGATTGAGTTGGGTGGTCAGGCCGATACCGGTCGCGCCGAAGCTGAGGCGTATGCTGAAGGCATTCTGGCGTTCCTCGCCGAGCAAGGCCTGATCACTGGCGAGTGGCCGAACCCGGCGCACGAAGCCTGTGAAGGCATGCCGTTCGAGGGCACTGAATTGCTCCTCGCGCCGCACCCTGGCGTGGTGAGTTTTCTGCGCAAGCCCGGCGAATGGGTCGAGGCGGGCGACGAGATTTTTGAAGTGATTGATCCTGTGTCCGATCGGGTCAGCACGGTGTGTGCTGGTACCTCCGGGGTGCTGTTTGCCATTGAACGGCTGCGCTATGCCCAACCCGGTTTCTGGCTGGCCAAGGTGGCGGGGCGCGAAGCGCTGCGTCACGGGCGCTTGCTCAACGACTGACTGACTGTTTTTGTGAGAACCGACCGCATGTACAAACTTGAAGTCCAAGACCTGCATAAACGCTATGGCAGTCACGAAGTGCTCAAGGGCGTGTCCCTGAAAGCGGCAGCTGGCGATGTGATCAGCATCATCGGCTCCAGTGGCTCCGGCAAAAGTACTTTCCTGCGCTGCATCAACCTGCTCGAGCAGCCGCACGCGGGCAAGATTCTGCTCAACAACGAAGAGCTGAAACTGGTGGCGAACAAGGACGGCGCGCTGAAAGCCGCTGATCCGAAACAGCTGCAACGCATGCGTTCGCGCCTGTCGATGGTGTTCCAGCATTTCAACCTGTGGTCGCACATGACTGCGCTGGAAAACATCATGGAAGCGCCGGTCCACGTCCTCGGCGTGTCCAAGGCCGAAGCTCGTGAGAAAGCCGAGCACTACCTGAACAAGGTCGGCGTGGCCCATCGTAAAGACGCGTTCCCTGGGCACATGTCCGGTGGCGAGCAGCAGCGTGTGGCGATTGCCCGTGCGCTGGCGATGGAGCCTGAGGTGATGCTGTTCGACGAGCCGACTTCGGCCCTCGACCCGGAACTGGTCGGTGACGTGCTGAAAGTCATGCAAGCGCTGGCTCAGGAAGGTCGCACCATGGTTGTGGTGACGCACGAAATGGGCTTCGCCCGTGAAGTGTCGAACCAGTTGGTGTTCCTGCACAAAGGTGTGGTGGAAGAAAGCGGCAACCCGCGTGAAGTGCTGGTTAATCCGCAATCGGAACGTTTGCAACAATTCCTTTCGGGCAGCCTCAAGTAATTCAGGGCTGCCGGTATGCACCGGAATAGTGCATGCTTCGCAACCTGAAGGCTGGCTCCAATCCACTGTAGGAGCTGCCGAAGGCTGCGATCCTTTGATCTGTTTTTGAGGATCAAAAGATTGCAGCCTCGTTTCACTCGTCAGCTCCTACATGGGAAAGGCATTTCATTCCGATGGTGGATCTGCGTCAGGCTCAAGATTTGTGTTCATTTACGGGCTAGCATTGGCCCATGCCTTCATCACTGTTTTTCGCTTCGGATTGCCCGCCCATGACTGCCCATCGAATTGGTTTCCTGATTTGGCCCAGCACTAAAGCGTTGACGCTGGCGCTGGCGGAGGAAGCCTTGCGTGTTGCTCAGCGGGTGCACCCGGACGTGGTTTACGAACTGTCGTTCCTGCAAGCAGAACCTCCGGCCGAAGGCGCCTGGCAATTGCCCGGTGAAGCGTGGACCGGCAAGCTCGAAAACTTCCAGAAACTATTCCTGCTCGCCGATGAGCCGCCGACCACGCTGGCCCCGGCGCTCAGCAGTGCGCTCAAGCAATTGGTACGTGCCGGTACGGTCATCGGCGGTTTGTCTGCCGGTGTTTATCCGTTGGCACAACTCGGTTTGCTCGACGGTTATCGCGCTGCCGTGCACTGGCGTTGGCAGGACGATTTCGCCGAGCGCTTTCCGAAAGTCATCGCCACCAGTCATTTGTTCGACTGGGATCGCGATCGCCTGACCGCCTGCGGCGGCATGTCGGTTCTCGATTTGCTGTTGGCGGTACTGGCCCGCGATCACGGTGCGGAACTGGCCGGCGCCGTTTCCGAAGAACTGGTGGTCGAGCGCATCCGCGAGGGCGGCGAGCGTCAGCGCATCCCGTTGCAGAACCGTCTCGGCTCCAGCCATCCGAAGCTCACCCAGGCGGTGTTGCTGATGGAAGCCAACATCGAAGAGCCGCTGACCACCGACGAAATCGCCCAGCATGTGTGCGTGTCGCGTCGCCAGTTGGAGCGCATCTTCAAGCAATACCTCAACCGTGTGCCGAGCCAGTACTACCTGGAATTGCGCCTGAACAAGGCCCGGCAGATGTTGATGCAAACCAGCAAGTCGATCATCCAGATCGGCCTGTCGTGTGGCTTCTCATCGGGGCCGCATTTCTCCAGCGCCTATCGCAATTTCTTCGGCGCCACGCCGCGGGAAGATCGCAACCAGCGACGCAGCAGCAGCCCGTTTGAATTGTCGTCGGTGCCGTCAGAGCGCGGGTGATCGCCGCGCGTCAGTCGGCGAAATCTACTCGTCGACTTCCGATCCGTCGGACGATGAAACCTCCATCTCTGCCTCGTTGATCGTGCTTTCGATGCCAAAGTCCATGCCGTGCTTGTTGAAGTAGGCGCGAAGGATTAACTGGCTCTGCGCGTCGAACGGGTTGCCGCGTAAATTGATCGCCTCAGCGATCTCTCCGGGCAACTCGAGAATATCGCTGGGCATTTCGCTGATGTGGTTGTCGCTTAAATCAGCCTTGAGCAAATCCTTGAGCTGGAACAGGCCATCGGGGAGTTCACTGATGCCGGCGTTGTTGAGTATCAGATCCGTGAGCAAGGTCAGTTGCCGCAAATCCGGTGCCAGCCCCAAGGGGTTGTAGCTCAAATCGAGCAATTCCAGATTGACCATTTCGCCCAAAGCCGCGACGTCGTGTACGTTTAGACTGATGTTGCATTCAGTCAGGTACAGCGCGGTGAGATCACCCATTTTGAAGATTGCCTGGGGAATGTCGCCGAGTGAGAACTCGCGGATGTTCAGCGTTCTGAGCTTGGGGAAATGGTTGAGGAATTGATCGGCGCCTGTTGTCGCACCGTCTTCGCTGAGCAGTGTCAGGGTTGATACATGACTGAAGTCCGCCGTCAGTAGGGGTAACTCGCCGATGATGGTGGTCGGCAAATTAAGCTCGTACAGCGTTTCGCCATGTTCACCGAGTTCGTCGAACTCGCTTTCCCTGCGCCAGCATTCCTCGACCAGCGTCTTGAATTCATCCCGTGCGGACTGTTCTTCTGCCAGTTCCTGAGCGGTGAAGGGGCTGTGCGTGAACGGGTTGATGTCGGGGATGTTGCCAGTCCATGCAGCCAGGTCGCTTTGCAGCGTCGAGTATTCGTTTTCCAGTCGGGTCAGTTCAAGTCGGGCATTCTCCGTGAGGCCGGGTAAGCGGTAGAAAAACTGACTCGCTTCTTTGACATTCAACAGCGAGTAAATCTGTCTTGTTCGAGCGATGTCGACCGGCTCACTGAGCACTCCCAGCGTCTGTCCATGCTGATGAAAGTGCGCTCTGATCCGGTCACGTGTAGCGCGTGAAACAGGGTTGTGAGCAAACTCGAAACCGGACGTGGTTTCCGGTGGGTAATGAAAAAACTCCGGCGGTATTTCGCTGATCTGGTTGTTGCTGAAAATACCGGTGCTCAGCCGCGGATGATTCGACAACCCGTTCGGCAGATGGCTGATGCCGGTATCGGCCAGGTCGATGTAGGTCAGCTCGGTCATGGCTGTGATATCGGGTGTGCGTCCCAGAGGATTGCCGTAAAGATCCAGAGCGCCGAGCGAGGTGAATTTGCTCAGCCTTTCTACCGCGACGTCATCGAGGCTGATGTCGCATTCGGCAAGGATCAGTTGGTGCAGATTTGGCATGGCGTCGAGGGCTTGGGGCAGTCGTGCGAGATTGAAGCTGCGGATTTCCAAATGCTGCAGTTTGGGAAACAGGCGCAGGAAAGCGTCAGTGCCTTGAGCGGCATTGCTACCTTCCAGCGAAAGATGGGTGACATGGCTGAAGTCTGCGGTGAGAGCTGGAAACTCGCCGATGACGGGGTGGGCAAAAATCAGCGATGTTCGCGCGTAAGCATCGGCCTCGTTGAACGTTGTGCGTTCGAGCCAGCAACTCAGCAGCGTTTCCTTGAATACCCGACGATCATTTTTCGCCTCGACAAAGGCTTCGGCGTCGAAGCGCATACCGATCAAGGGATGTTGCGTCGGTGTTTGTGCGGTCCAGGTGTGCAGGTCGACACGCAGTTTCGCGAGTTCGGCAGTCAGGCGCGACAACTCGGCGAGTGGCCCGGCGGGGTGTATGGCCAATCTTTGCATGAACGCCTGCAACTGCTCGAATGTGAACGCTGGGTTGAGCGTCATCGCCAGTTGTTCCAAGGGCGGTGCGATTGGATTGAATCGTCGGTAGGTACCGTTTCCTCCCGGCAAGCGCATGATCTGCGGGTCATAGAGGGGCTTTAGTTCGCGATGCAGCAGCAGGATATTTTTCAGCTCATCGCGGGGCAGGGCGTGATCACGGATGGCTTGCTTGAGTTTTGCACCTGCTCCGATGTGGATGCCCAACGCATCGCGCGCGTGGTCTGGCAAGGCTTGCAATGCAGCATTGTAGAAATCGAGGGCCGCCGACAATGGTTGATCCTGTTCGTCGAAAGCCTGGTACTGACCGTCTTCGAGCAACACCATGGTTTTGTGCAGGGTGGTATCGGTCGGGCCAATGCTGTCGCGCAGCGTGCCGTGAATGCCGTAGTCGCGAACGTCGATGCGCAAGTTTTTCGGCCAGCCATGGAGACGTTCCATTGAATGCAAGGCCAGGCGTTGGGTGTCCAGCGGGTTGATTGATTCCAGGTACAAACCCTCAAAAGCGCGAGCAGCGCGAACGTCCTCCAAGGCCCAGCGAGCCAGTTGCACGAGGCGCTTGGGAACCGACATCTGTTTCAGTTGCTGACGCTCTTTGCCCGTTGCCGTGCGCAGTATTTCCCGGGCGACGCTGGTGGGCAGGCCGGGTGTTGTGTCGATGAGCTTGTGCGCCGCTGCGTCGGTGATGTGTTCAGCCGCTCGATAACGTGCTTCGAACAGGATGTTTCGGCGTTCGGCGGCGATGTTCGCCAGGGTTTTTCTCAACGCCTGAGCTCGCACCGTAAGACCTCTGGGAGGAAGACCGGGCTCCTCTCTGAGAAGTATCTTGAGTTCGCCCTCGTCGAGTTTCGCCAGTAGATTGACAAGCAAATCGCCTGATCCTGACGGGGAAAGGCTCAGTTCAATCGCTGGCAATTGCGGGCGGCTGCTTTTCCATAGTGTCTCGCCCTGCAGATCAAGCAAACGCAGGCTTTTAGTCTCCGGCCACGGGCAATGTTCGGTGAGCAATTGCAGTTGAGTGATCGGTTCTGCTTGTGCAAATTCTGCTGCGTGAGGGCTGTTCATCTGATCGATGAAATTGCGAATCTGCTTGTCGAGGGTGAAGCGCTTGAGGGTGTCCTCAAGCAGCGGCGGAAGCGGCTCGTGTTGCGCGTGAAATTTGCGCAGGACATCTTCGTGATAGCCGCTGCTGGCGAGCGCCTGCTCCAGTTCGCTGGGTGACAGGCTGTCGACCGTGTGGCCAATGCGTCGCAGCAGTTTGTCGCTGGACCAGGTGAGCGGGCGATCAAGCTCGGTTTGCCAGGTGCCGGTGTGGAAGTGTTCAAGCATCGGCGGGTAAGCATCGGCGCGTGTCGGGTGGTCGATGCGAAAACCTCTGGCGCCCGGATCGGATCTCACCGCAAACACTTTGTCGTCCAGTGGCAGCAGCAGTTTTCCATCGATCTGATGCAAGCCGTGTTGATCCGGCAGGGAGTCTTTGGTCAGCGAAATACCTTGCTCGTAGGGGGCGAGATCGGGCTTCCAGTAGAGTGTTTTTCCGTTCGGTGCGGTAACGGGTTTGAAGCGGTCAATGAAGCGCACGACATGCGGCGGCAGCAGGTTGCGAAACTCGCCGGCGACCAGCATGCCGCCGGCGGCGAATATGCCGAATTGCACGATCGATTCCAGCGCATCCATCAGATGCAGAAAGGCTGCGGTGCGCTGCCCCTGTGCCCACTCGACAATGCCTTCGAAGGTCTCGTCAAGGAACTGATAAGCCATGTAGCCGAGCATCAGTTCACCCAGAAACGGCACGAACGGCGTGGCCACGAACGCAGCGACGGTCAGTAACGTTGTCGCGATGCTCATCAGCGAATCCCAGAACGCCCAGCGTGCCTGTTGATCAACCCATGCCGTGGGCACGGCGAGGCTTTGTCCGTCGTTGAGTATCTTGTTCAACGCATTCTCGAATTGGTATTGCCATAGCAATGAATGAATGACGTCGGCGTGAAATTGCAGGTCGGGTTTTTCCACCGTGACTTCGCGCCAGGCGGGTCGTGGATCACCCGGTTGGTGCGCGAAATACTCAATGTGCGTGAGGCGTGCTTTGAGCGTGGAGAAGAAGCGACCGCGCTCGCTGTGAGCAATGAATTGACTGAAAAAATGCTGGTAGTCGTTGTGGCGCAACTGGCGCGTCAGTTCGGCGGCGAATGCAGCGCTGGAGGTGTATTCCTTGATCGGGTGTTCGGGGTCGTTCGGCACATACGCAACCAGGCGGGTGATGCGCTCGCTGGTGTGCAGATCCGGCGCAAACACAATGATGCCGTGCAGTTGCGAAGACAGCAGCGACAGGCTGTGACCGCGCACTGTTTCGCCATCCAGCCGCATGCCTTGCAGGCCGTCGATCAAACCACCAATGAGGCGATACAGATCTTCCTGTATGTCGTTGTTCATTCGGGCGTACATCAGCGCCGATTTCAGTGCAGCCTTTTGGCTGACTTCGACATGCAAGCGCAGCTTGGCCGCCAGATTGGGCTGGTCGATGCCTAGATGTTGTTGCAAATGTTGTTGGTATTGCGCACCGAGATCGAGGCTTCGGCACAGTTTGATGAAGGTATTTATCGACAGTGCCTGGCTGATATCCGCGAGGATTTCGAATTGTTCGCGATCGTCTGGCTGGGTGATGAAGCAGGAATCGGAGTCAAAAGCATCCGTTTCGGTTTCATGGCTTTCGAAGTTGCGCAGTGCGGCGTCTAGCACGGACAGCGTCCAGATTCGGCTGGCGCCGGTAGAGAAGCCAAACCAAGGGTTCGTGACTGGAATGTAGAGGCGCACGAACGTGCTTTTGACGTCGAGTATCAGGCCGCATTGATCCTTGATCGCCGCTGCCAGTAACGGCGCAGCGAAGGCTTCGACGTCCTTGAGGTTGGTCAGCAGGTGATCCACCTGGTTCTGTGCCGCCCAGTGCTGGGCATTCAGCACACCTAACCGGGCGTGGTGCTGACGTGCGGAAGCCGCCAGCAGGGGCTCATGACGGGGGATTGCGCGTCGCAGGGCATGGCGTCGAAACGCCGAAGCATTCGCCAGCCAATCAGGCGCGGCTTGGTGCAACGGCTCAAAATGCGTGTCGTTGTGCTCGGTATAGAAAGTATCGAGGCGGGCGGCAGGTTGCAGCGGTTGTGGCAGGTTCATGCGCTCATCCATTAGCGTGCGGAGAGCGCCCAGCAAAGCAGAAAAATATTTGTCATGTGCGGTACATAGTTACCGCACATTGAATTCCTCGATCAATTACCGTCGAGCCACCGCAGATCCCCTTGGGCAGTTTAAACTGCGCCTTTGCGACGCTATATGTCGCATTGCCGTAAACCCGGGAAAATCCGGGGTTTGCGCTATAAGAAGTTGTCGCTTGGCGGCAAGGCCGGGCTGAAAACTGTCCTTACAATCCTCACCAAGCTCGCCAGTTTCAGGCGAGTGCTTCTCATCAGGAGACTCCGATGTCCGTTGAGCACGCTGCGGTACAACGCGCCGATTTCGACCAGGTAATGGTTCCCAACTACGCGCCTGCCGCTTTCATTCCGGTGCGTGGCGCCGGTTCCCGTGTCTGGGATCAGGCCGGCCGCGAGCTGATCGACTTCGCCGGCGGGATTGCCGTTAACGTATTGGGCCACGCGCACCCGGCGCTGGTCGGTGCATTGACCGAGCAAGCGAACAAGTTGTGGCACGTGTCCAACGTGTTCACCAACGAGCCAGCCCTGCGCCTGGCGCACAAGCTGATCGACGCCACGTTCGCCGAGCGCGTGTTCTTCTGCAACTCCGGCGCTGAAGCCAACGAGGCCGCTTTCAAGCTGGCCCGTCGTGTTGCGTTCGACCGTTTCGGCACTGAGAAGTACGAAATCATTGCCGCGCTGAACAGCTTCCACGGCCGTACGTTGTTCACCGTTAACGTCGGTGGCCAGTCGAAGTACTCCGACGGTTTCGGCCCGAAAATCACCGGCATCACCCACGTGCCTTATAACGACCTGGCCGCGCTGAAAGCGGCGGTTTCCGACAAGACCTGTGCGGTCGTGCTGGAACCGATTCAGGGTGAGGGCGGCGTACTGCCAGCCGAATTGGCGTACCTGCAAGGTGCCCGCGAACTGTGCGACGCGAACAACGCGCTGCTGGTGTTCGACGAAGTGCAAACCGGCATGGGCCGCAGTGGCAAGCTGTTCGCCTACCAGCATTACGGCGTGACTCCGGACATCCTCACCAGCGCCAAGAGCCTGGGCGGCGGTTTCCCGATCGCGGCGATGCTGACCACCGAAGCGCTGGCCAAACATCTGGTTGTCGGCACCCACGGCACCACTTACGGCGGCAACCCGCTGGCATGCGCGGTCGCGGAAGCGGTGATCGATGTGATCAACACACCTGAAGTGTTGAACGGCGTAAACGCCAAGCATGACAAGTTCAAGGCGCGCCTTGAGCAGATCGGCGAGAAATATGGCCTGTTCACTCAGGTGCGTGGTCTCGGTCTGCTGATCGGTTGTGTGCTGAGCGATGCCTGGAAAGGCAAGGCCAAAGACATCTTCAACGCCGCTGAAAAAGAAGGCCTGATGATTCTGCAAGCCGGCCCGGACGTGATCCGTTTCGCCCCGAGCCTGGTGGTGGAAGACGCTGATATCGATGCCGGTCTCGACCGCTTTGAACGCGCTGCCGCAGCACTGACGCAAGCTTGATAGACCCTTCGGCGCCTGAGTACTTGGGCGCCGAACCCAATTTTTGATATCGGGCAGATTCAACTGTCGGAGTCAGCCTTTGTGGTGAGGGGATTTATCCCCGACGGGGCGCGAAGCACCCCCAAAATCTGGGGCCGCTGCGCAGCCCATCGGGGCGGTGCGACGTTTCGCTAAATCCCCTCGCCACAAAGAGCCGATCCCACAATGTTCGGTATTTTTTCTTCTGTGAATTGATAAGAGAAAAGGAGTGACACCATGCTGGTGATGCGCCCCGCGCAAATGGCTGATCTGGGCGAGGTACAGCGTCTGGCTGCGGACAGCCCGATTGGTGTCACTTCCTTGCCGGATGACGTGGAACGTCTGAGCGACAAGATCGCCGCGAGCGAAGCGTCGTTCTCCGCCGAAGTGAGCTTCAACGGTGAAGAGAGTTACTTCTTCGTCCTCGAGGAATCCACCACCGGCAAACTGGTGGGATGCTCGGCGATTGTCGCGTCCGCCGGTTACTCAGAGCCGTTCTACAGCTTCCGTAACGAGACCTTTGTGCACGCTTCGCGCGAGCTGAAGATCCACAACAAAATTCACGTGCTCTCGCAGTGCCACGACCTGACCGGCAACAGCTTGCTGACCAGTTTCTACGTGCAGCGCGAGCTGGTCGGTTCGCCATGGTCCGAGCTTAACTCCCGTGGTCGTCTGCTGTTCGTCGCCAGCCATCCCGAGCGTTTCGCCGATTCGGTGGTCACCGAGATCGTTGGTTACAGCGATGAGAATGGCGACTCGCCATTCTGGGATGCGATCGGTCGCAATTTCTTCGACCTCAATTACGCCGCTGCCGAGCGTCTGTGCGGGCTGAAAAGCCGTACTTTTCTCGCCGAGCTGATGCCGCATTACCCGATCTACGTGCCGCTGCTGCCGGACTCCGCCCAAGAGGCGATGGGCCAGGTGCACCCGCGTGCGCAGATCACCTTCGACATCCTGATGCGCGAAGGCTTCGAGACTGATCACTACATCGACATTTTCGACGGTGGCCCGACCCTGCATGCGCGTGTTTCGGGGATCCGTTCGATCGCCCAGAGCCGTGTGGTGCCAGTGAAGATCGGCGAGCCGGTTAAAGGTGCCGGGCGCCAGTATCTGGTGGCGAACGCGCAGTTGCAGGATTACCGCGCGGTGCTGCTGGAACTGGATTACGCACCGGGCAAACCGGTGACTCTGGATCTGGAAGCGGCCGAAGCCCTGGGCGTCGGTGAAGGTGCCAGCGTGCGCCTGGTGGCGGTTTAACGCCTTAGCGAGTTTCACGGGTGGCGAAGGCGGCCCGTTTGAGGAGATAGCATGATTGTTCGTCCCGTACGCAGCAGCGATTTATCCGCGCTGATCGACCTGGCCCGTAGCACCGGCACCGGCCTGACTACTTTGCCGGCCAACGAAGAACGTCTGGCCCATCGGGTCGGCTGGGCCGAGAAGACCTTTCGCGGCGAAGCCGGCCGTGGCGATGCGGACTACCTGTTCGTGCTCGAAGACGATGACGGCCGCGTGGTGGGGATTTCCGCCATCGCAGGCGCTGTCGGCATGCGTGAGCCTTGGTACAACTTCCGTGTCGGCCTCACCGTCAGCGCCTCGCAAGAACTGAATATCTATCGCGAGATTCCGACGCTGTTTCTCGCCAACGACCTGACCGGTAATTCCGAGCTGTGCTCGCTGTTCCTGCACGCCGATTACCGCAGCGGTCTGAACGGCCGCATGCTGTCAAAGGCGCGGATGCTGTTCATCGCTGAATTCCCTGAACTGTTCGGCAACAAGATCATTGCCGAAATGCGCGGTGTCTCCGATGACGCCGGCCGTTCGCCGTTCTGGGAAAGCCTCGGTCGTCACTTCTTCAAGATGGAGTTCAGCCAGGCCGATTACCTGACAGGCGTGGGCAACAAGGCGTTCATCGCTGAGCTGATGCCGAAATTCCCGCTGTACACCTGCTTCCTGTCCGAAGGCGCGCGTAGCGTCATCGGTCAGGTCCATCCGGATACCGAGCCGGCCTTGGCGATGCTCAAGGGCGAAGGTTTCAGCTATCAGGGTTACGTCGACATCTTCGACGCAGGTCCGGCCATCGAATGCGAAACCGGCAAGATCCGCGCGGTGCGTGACAGTGAAGCGCTGGTATTGGCTGTGGGTACGCCGGGCGACGACGCCACGCCGTTCATCATCCATAACCGCAAGCGCGAAGACTGCCGCATCACCGCTGCGCCGGCGCGTCTCGCTGCCGGCACGCTGGTGGTTGATCCGCAGACTGCCAAACGTCTTCAACTCAACGCTGGCGATCAAGTACGCGCCGTGGCGTTGTCCGCTGCACGGGAGTCGAAATAATGAATTCGCTATACATCGCAGGTGAGTGGCTGGCCGGTCAGGGTGAAGCCTTTCAATCGCTGAACCCGGTGACGCAGCAAGTGCTGTGGTCGGGGGAGGGCGCCACGGCGGCTCAGGTTGAATCGGCTGTGCAAGCTGCGCGTCAGGCGTTCCCGGGCTGGGCACGTCGTACGCTGGACGAGCGCATCACGGTGCTTGAGGCTTTCGCCGCGTCGCTGAAAAACCACGCTGACGAACTAGCTCGCACCATCGGTGAAGAGACCGGTAAACCGCTGTGGGAATCGGCGACCGAAGTGACCAGCATGGTCAACAAGATCGCGATTTCGGTGCAGAGCTACCGCGAGCGGACCGGCGAGAAGAGCGGCCCTTTGGGCGACGCCACTGCTGTGCTGCGCCACAAGCCGCACGGCGTGGTTGCAGTGTTCGGCCCTTACAATTTCCCTGGCCATTTGCCTAACGGCCACATTGTTCCGGCATTGCTGGCGGGTAACAGCGTGCTGTTCAAGCCAAGCGAACTGACACCGAAAGTCGCCGAGTTGACGGTCAAGTGCTGGATCGAAGCCGGTCTGCCAGCAGGCGTGTTGAACCTGCTGCAAGGCGCGCGCGAAACCGGCATCGCGCTGGCGGCGAATCCGGGCATCGACGGTCTGTTCTTCACCGGTTCGAGCCGTACGGGCAATCATCTGCACCAGCAATTTGCCGGTCGTCCGGACAAGATTCTGGCGCTGGAGATGGGTGGTAACAATCCGCTGGTGGTCGATCAGGTCGCGGATCTGGATGCGGCGGTTTACACGATTATTCAGTCGGCGTTCATTTCTGCCGGTCAGCGTTGCACCTGTGCCCGTCGCCTGCTGGTGCCGCAAGGCGCGTGGGGCGACAGCCTGTTGAAGCGTCTGGTTGAAGTCAGCGCGACCATTGAAGTCGGTGCGTTCGATCAGCAACCGGCGCCGTTCATGGGCTCGGTGATTTCCCTCGGCGCAGCGAAAGCGCTGATGGACGCTCAAGAACATCTGTTGGCCAACGGCGCGGTGTCGTTGCTGGAAATGACTCAGCCGCAGGCACAAGCCGCGTTGCTGACGCCGGGCATCGTTGATGTGACCGCGGTTGCGGAGCGTCCGGACGAAGAGCTGTTCGGCCCGTTGCTGCAGGTGATTCGCTACGTTGATTTTGAAGCAGCTATCGTTGAAGCCAACAACACCGCTTATGGGCTTGCTGCTGGTTTGCTGTCGGATTCCGAAGCGCGTTATCAGCAGTTCTGGCTGGAAAGCCGTGCCGGCATCGTCAACTGGAACAAACAACTGACCGGTGCTGCGAGCAGCGCGCCGTTTGGTGGAGTGGGGGCCTCGGGTAACCATCGTGCCAGCGCTTATTACGCGGCGGATTACTGCGCGTACCCGGTAGCGTCGCTGGAAACCCCGAGCCTGGTGTTGCCATCGGCCCTCACGCCTGGCGTGAAGATGGCGTGATGCCAATCGCTGGCAAGCCAGCTCCCACAGGGGGCGAGTCGTCCACAGAATCTGTGAACACCACCAATCCTGTGGGAGCTGGCTTGCCAGCGATGGCCGCACCGCGGTCTTAAAGAATAGTTACTGAAGCCTATAACAACAGATTCTCGTGGAGCCTCGCTGATGAAATCCTATGAAGTCAATTTTGACGGTCTAGTGGGGCCGACCCATAACTACGGTGGTCTGTCCTACGGCAACGTTGCGTCCCAGAGCAACAGCCAGCAATCCTCGAATCCGAAGGAAGCGGCGCTGCAAGGTCTGGCGAAGATGAAAGCGCTGATGGAAATGGGCTTTCAGCAAGGCGTGCTGGCGCCGCAGGAACGTCCGGACGTGGCCGCTCTGCGCCGTCTGGGTTTCAGCGGCACCGACGCTCAGGTCATCGAGCGCGCCGCCAAAGAAGCCATGCCGCTGCTGGTCGCCAGTTGCTCGGCGTCGAGCATGTGGGTGGCCAACGCCGCCACGGTCAGCCCGAGTGCCGACACCGCTGATGGCCGCGTGCATTTCACCGCTGCCAACCTCAACTGCAAATACCACCGCAGCATCGAGCACCCGACTACCAGTCGCGTACTCGGCGCGATGTTCGCCAATCAGCAACACTTCGCTCATCACGCCGCGTTGCCGGCAGTGGCGCAGTTCGGTGACGAAGGCGCGGCCAACCACACACGTTTCTGCCGTGAGTATGGCGAGGCGGGCGTTGAGTTCTTCGTGTTCGGTCGCAGTGCGTTCGACAACCGTTACCCGGCGCCGCAAAAGTACCCGGCACGCCAGACCCTCGAAGCCTCGCAAGCGGTTGCGCGTCTGCACGGTCTACGTGATGAAGGCGTGGTTTACGCCCAGCAGAATCCGAACGTGATCGATCAGGGCGTGTTCCACAACGACGTGATCGCCGTGGGCAATGGCGAGGTCTTGTTCTACCACGAGGACGCATTCCTCGACACCGAGTCGATGCTGGCCGAACTGCAAAGCAAACTGGCCAAAGTCGGCGGCAACTTCCAGTCCGTGTGTGTGCCGCGTTCGGCGGTCACCGTGGATGACGCAGTGCGTTCTTACCTGTTCAACAGCCAGTTGCTGTCGCGCCCTGACGGTTCGATGCTGCTGATCGTGCCGCAAGAGTGCCAGGCCAACGAACGCGTCTGGGCTTACCTGCAAAGCCTGACCAGCTCCGGCGGTCTGATTCGCGAAGTGAAAGTCTTCGACCTCAAGCAAAGCATGCAGAACGGCGGCGGCCCGGCGTGCCTGCGACTGCGCGTCGCGCTTAATGAAACCGAACTGGCGGCGGTCAACCCAGGGGTTATCATGACGCCACCGTTGTACGGTTCGTTGACCGCATGGGTTGAAAAGCACTACCGCGACCGCCTGAGCGAAACCGATCTGGCGGACCCGCAATTGTTGCTTGAATGCCGGACGGCACTGGATGAACTGACGCAAATCCTTAAACTGGGCGCGGTTTATCCATTCCAGATCAATTGATGGCCGGCGCGTCGCCCGAATGCGGCGCGCGGCTTGTCTCACCAAGAGAGTAAAAACATGAGCGATTCCCTGCAGCTGATCCTTGAAGACACCGACGGCACGCAACTGGAAACTTCCTGCACCCGCGTTGCGGTCATGTGGCAAGGCAAAGAGCTGTGGATCCAGCAGGACGGCCGTGGCCAGCTGCTGATCGGCGTCGACGTTGAAGAAGGTGACGCCGAGTACGCCAACCTGCTGCTGCGCCCATTGGCGACTAATCTGGTAAGTCTGCAACTGGAAATGGAACCGGCCGACGTCGGCGACGACGAAGACCACGTGCACGGCCCGGATTGCAACCACGACCACTAAGGAAACCGCTCTATGCTCGCCCTCGGCAAACTGCTTGAACTGACCCTCGCCGGCCGCGAACCGGCGGAGAAGACTCAACTGACTGTCGAAGGCGTGCGCATGCGCTGGTTGAGCGAAGGTGCGCTGGAAGTCCGGCCACCGCAAGCGCGCGACAATGGCCTGGACCTGCTGCTGTCGGCAGGCATCCACGGCAACGAAACAGCGCCGATCGAATTGCTTGATCGGCTGCTGCACGACATCGCTCGCGGCGATTTGAAGCCGCGTGCACGCATTCTGTTCCTGTTCGGTAACCCGGAAGCGATTCGCAAAGGCGAGCGTTTCATCGAGCAGGACGTCAATCGGCTGTTCAACGGCCGTCATGAACAAAGCAGCGGCTCGGAAGCGCTACGTGCTTGTGAGCTGGAGCGGTTGGCGGCGAGTTTTTTCAGCCTGCCGGATCGCCAGCGCCTGCACTACGATCTGCACACGGCGATTCGCGGTTCGAAGATCGAGCAGTTTGCGCTGTATCCGTGGAAGGAAGGTCGCCAGCATTCGCGCCAGGAATTGGCGCGTCTACGGGCTGCCGGGATGGAAGCGGTGTTGCTGCAGAACAAGCCGTCGATCGTGTTCAGCGCTTACACCTACGACAAGCTCGGTGCCGAGGCCTTCACCCTGGAACTGGGCAAGGCGCGGCCGTTCGGGCAGAACGACGGGGTTAACGTCTCGCTGCTGGAAACCCGCCTGCAGCAGATCATTGAAGGCACTGAGCCAGAGATGGCTGAAGCGCATCTGGACGGTTTGCAGCTGTTCAGTGTGGCGCGGGAAATTATCAAACACAGCGATGCGTTCCGCCTGAACCTTCCGCAGGACGTCGAAAACTTTTCCGAGTTGGAGATGGGCTATGTGCTGGCCGAGGATCTGGCCAATACCCGCTGGATCATTGAGGAAGAGGGCGCACGAATCATCTTCCCTAATCCCAAGGTCAAGAACGGCCTGCGCGCGGGCATCCTGATCGTCCCGGCCACCGACGAAAACCTCGCCTGACCTAACTGCAGGGATGGTCCACAAACTCTGGTACGCGGGCCAAACCCCGTAGGAGCTGCCGAAGGCTGCGATCTTTTGATCTTGTTTCTAAAAGATCAAAAGATCGCAGCCTCGTTTCACTCGACAGCTCCTACAGGTGATGATCGTTCCCGCACGAAGCATGGGAACGATCATCAGTGGGTCAGACTGCGACAGCGCGCGGCTCGGTGCGGCGCAGTGCGCGGACTTTTTGCAGCGTATCCGCGCAAGTCCGCGCCGCTTCCTGACCCTTGTGCACAAAGTGCTCAAAGAAGAACTTCTGATGTTCGTCGCCCGCATGGAAATGATGCGGCGTCAGCGAAACCGAGAACACCGGCACTTCGGTTTCCAGCTGCACTTGCATCAGACCGCTGACCACCGATTGCGCGACGAACTCGTGACGGTAGATGCCGCCGTCCACCACCAAGGCTGCGGCGACGATGCCGGCATAACGACCGGTTTTGGCCAGCAACTTGGCGTGCAGAGGCATTTCAAAAGCGCCGCCGACTTCGAAGATATCGATGTCCGATTCCTGATAACCCAGGGCGATCATTTCGGCGACGAAGCCTTTACGGCTCTGGTCGACGATTTCTTTGTGCCAGCAGGCCTGGATGAACGCAACGCGTTCGCCGTGTGGGTGTTTGCTTTTGCTGTCGATAGCGGTGGGTTGCATGTTCTGACTCCTGTTTGTGTGAAAAACAGGGCGTTATGAATCGAAAGGGATTCAAGGGTGCGCTCACGCACAACATCGCGCGGACGGCCCTTTGGCGTTAATCCCGTTCTCTCTTCATCCGGACTATGACCGTCGGCCCCGGGATCACACCGGGTCTGCTGACCTTGCCGCCGATCACCGCTTAATGCCGTGGTCGTCGCCAAGCGCTCGCGGGCTATGCGCATTGCGCGCAATTACCGCCGGTGGGGAATTGCACCCCGCCCTGAGAACGTTTTTGCCGCCCTTTCTCGGGCGGCGCAGCGTTTTTAACACAGATTTTGTGTCGGTGCATTGCGCCTTTTTGATGATTGCTATCGATTTTCCAGACGGCTTGAAACGAAAAATCCTTGCGCAAGGGTTGATTAATCTGCGCCATGACCGCAGTAATTCCACTTCGTAAAGGGATTTCCCCTGCTGAATTGAGGCCAGGTTCATGAGCGTTATCGATCTTCGCAGCGACACCGTCACCCAACCGACACCCGCCATGCTCGACGCGATGACCGCGGCCGACACCGGTGACGATGTGTACGGCGAAGACCCGACGGTCAATCGTCTGGAAGCCGAACTGGCTCAACGCTTGGGCTTTGCCGCAGCGCTGTTCGTGCCGACCGGCACCATGAGCAATCTGTTGGGATTGATGGCGCACTGCGAGCGCGGCGACGAATATGTCGTGGGTCAGCAGGCGCACACCTACAAGTACGAGGGCGGCGGCGCGGCGGTGCTCGGTTCGATTCAACCGCAGCCGCTGGAAGTGCAGGCCGACGGTTCGCTGGATCTGGATCAAGTCGCGGCGGCGATCAAACCCGACGACTTCCATTTCGCTCGCACCCGTTTGCTGGCGCTGGAAAACACCATGCAAGGCAAAGTGCTGCCGCTGGAATATCTGGCGCGGGCGCGTAAATTCACCCAAGACCATGGCCTGCAACTGCACCTCGACGGCGCGCGTCTTTACAACGCAGCGGTCAAACTCGGGGTGGATGCGCGGGATATCACCCAGCATTTCGATTCGGTATCGGTGTGCCTGTCCAAAGGCCTTGGCGCGCCGGTGGGTTCAGTGCTGTGCGGCTCCGAGCAACTGATCGGCAAGGCCCGCCGTTTGCGCAAAATGGTCGGTGGCGGCATGCGTCAGGCCGGTTTGCTGGCGGCGGCGGGGCTGTATGCGCTGGATCACAACGTCGAGCGTCTGGCGGATGACCACGCCAACGCGCAGTTTTTGGCCGATGGTCTGCGTGAAGCAGGTTTCACCGTTGAACCGGTGCAAACCAACATGGTTTATGTGCAAATGGGCGACAAAGCCGAAGCGATCAAGGCGTTTGCCGGCGAACTCGGGATCAAGTTGAGCGCCGCCGCGCGTCTGCGTATGGTCACGCACATGGACGTCAGTCGCGCGCAAATCGAGCAAGTGATCGCGACATTCGTCGACTTTTCGCGCAAGTGACAGCGTTAGCCGTCCAATTGACCGTTTCTATCGTATAAACACGCTGTACCCCGCGCGCAGGGCCGATATAATGCGGCCCTTTGCCGTCGCTTCGTCTGTTGACGTTTCGAACAGGCCTTTGGCCGCAGCCTCCGTGGAAGAACCTAATGAAAAGCGCAGAAATCCGTGAAGCCTTCCTTCGCTTCTTCGAAGAGCAAGGCCACACCCGTGTAGCCTCCAGCTCTTTGATTCCGGGCAACGACCCAACCCTGCTGTTCACTAACGCGGGGATGAACCAGTTCAAGGACTGCTTCCTGGGCCAGGAAAAACGTGCGTACACCCGTGCGACCAGCAGCCAGAAATGTGTGCGTGCCGGTGGCAAGAACAGCGACCTGGAAAACGTCGGTTATACCGCTCGTCACCACACGTTCTTCGAAATGCTCGGTAACTTCAGCTTCGGTGACTATTTCAAGAAAGACGCGATTACTTACGCGTGGACCTTCCTGACCGGCGTTCTGCAACTGCCGAAGGAAAAACTCTGGGTCACCGTCTACGCCTCCGACGACGAAGCGTATGACATCTGGACCAAAGAAATCGGTGTGCCGGTCGAGCGCATGATCCGCATCGGCGACAACAAGGGCGCGCCATACGCTTCCGACAACTTCTGGACCATGGGCGATACCGGCCCGTGCGGCCCATGCACCGAGATTTTCTACGATCACGGCGACCACATCTGGGGTGGCCCGCCGGGCTCGCCGGAAGAAGACGGCGACCGTTACATCGAGATCTGGAACAACGTGTTCATGCAGTTCAACCGCACCGCCGATGGCGTGTTGCATCCGTTGCCAGCGCCGTCGGTCGACACCGGCATGGGCCTGGAGCGGATCAGTGCGGTGATGCAGCACGTCAATTCCAACTACGACATCGACCTGTTCAAGAACCTGTTGAAGGCCTCGGCCGAAGCGATCGGTTGTGAAAACGGCGATCAGTCTTCGCTGAAAGTCGTGTCCGACCACATCCGTTCGTGCGGCTTCCTGATTGCCGACGGCGTGCTGCCGTCCAACGAAGGTCGCGGTTATGTGCTGCGCCGGATCATCCGTCGCGCTTGCCGTCACGGTAACAAGCTGGGCGCTACTGGCAGCTTCTTCTACAAGATCGTTGCCGCACTGGTTGCCGAGATGGGCGAAGCCTTCCCGGAACTGAAAAAGCAGCAGAGCAACATCGAGCGCGTGCTCAAGGCTGAAGAAGAGCAGTTCTCCAAGACTCTGGAGCACGGCCTGAAGATTCTTGAGCAGGATCTGCTGGAACTCAAAGGCACCGTGGTGCCGGGCGACGTGGTGTTCAAACTCTACGACACCTACGGTTTCCCGATGGACCTGACCGCCGACATCGCCCGCGAGCGCAGCCTGACTGTCGACGAAGCCGGTTTCGAACGTGAGATGGAAGCCCAGCGTGTGCGTGCGCGTTCGGCCAGCTCGTTCGGTCTGGACTACAACACGCTGGTCAAGGTTGATGTGGCAACCGAGTTCACCGGTTACAAAGACACCAGCGGTTCGGCAAAAATCATCGCTATCTATAAAGATGGCCAGTCGGTCGACGTCTTGAATGAAGGCGAAGAGGCGGTGGTCGTGCTGAACCAGACGCCGTTCTACGCTGAATCCGGCGGCCAGATTGGCGACTGCGGTTATCTGCAGGCCGGCAGCGCACGCTTCGACGTACGTGACACCACCAAGACCGGCGGCGCCTTCCTACACCACGGTGTGCTGGATTCGGGCAGCCTGACCATCGGCGCGCCAGTGGAAACCCACGTCGATGCCGAGGTGCGTCACGCGACTTCGTTGAACCACTCGGCCACGCACTTGCTGCACGCGGCACTGCGCCAGGTACTGGGCGAGCACGTTCAACAGAAAGGTTCGTTGGTGGATAGCCAGCGTCTGCGTTTCGACTTCAGCCACTTTGAAGCGATCAAGCCTGAGCAGATCAAGGCGCTGGAAGACATTGTCAACGCCGAGATTCGCAAGAACTCCGCGGTTGAAACCGAAGAAACCGACATCGAAACCGCGAAGAACAAAGGCGCGATGGCGCTGTTCGGCGAGAAGTACGGCGACAACGTGCGCGTGCTGAGCATGGGCGGTGATTTCTCCGTCGAGCTGTGCGGCGGTATCCACGCCAACCGTACCGGCGACATCGGCCTGCTGAAAATCATCAGCGAAGGTGGTGTGGCTTCGGGCGTGCGTCGTATCGAAGCGGTCACTGGTGCTGCGGCACTGGCGTACTTGAATGCTGCAGAAGAACAACTCAAGGAAGCGGCCAGCCTGGTCAAGGGCAGCCGCGACAACCTGATCGACAAGCTGTCGGCTGTGCTGGAGCGCAATCGCCAACTGGAGAAGCAACTCGAGCAGTTGCAAGCCAAGGCGGCGAGCGCGGCGGGCGACGATCTGTCGTCTTCGGCACTGGACGTCAAGGGCGTGAAGGTTTTGGCCGCACGTCTGGATGGTCAGGACGCCAAGGCGCTGCTGGCGCTGGTTGATCAGTTGAAGAACAAACTCGGCCGCGCAGTGATCCTGCTCGGCAGTGTCCATGAGGAAAAGGTCGTTCTGGTTGCAGGCGTAACCAAAGACCTGACTGGCCAACTCAAAGCCGGTGATTTGATGAAGCAAGCTGCTGCGGCAGTGGGCGGGAAGGGCGGTGGTCGTCCGGACATGGCGCAGGGCGGCGGTGTTGATGCCGGCGCGCTGGATGGTGCACTGGCGCTGACCGTTCCATTCGTCGAGCAGGGTTTATAAGACGGCCCGTCGGGTCCGCAGTCTAGTGGCGGGCCCGGCGGCTGTTCGAGTGATTATTGGGCGCCCTTCATGGGCAGAGGCGGCTTTGAAATGGCTTTGATCGTACAGAAATTTGGAGGCACCTCGGTCGGTACTGTCGAGAGAATCGAGCAGGTCGCCGACAAGGTTAAGAAATTCCGCGATGCCGGCGATGACCTGGTGGTTGTGCTGTCTGCAATGAGCGGCGAAACCAACCGTCTGATCGATCTCGCCAAGCAAATCAGTGGCGATGGCCAACCGGTTCCGCGTGAACTGGACGTGATCGTGTCCACCGGTGAGCAGGTGACGATTGCCCTGTTGGCCATGGCGCTGATCAAGCGCGGTGTGCCGGCGGTGTCGTACACCGGTAATCAGGTGCGGATCCTGACCGACAGTGCGCACAATAAAGCGCGTATCTTGCAGATTGATGACCAGAAGATTCGTGGTGATCTGAAAGCAGGTCGCGTGGTGGTTGTCGCCGGTTTCCAGGGCGTCGACGAGCACGGCAACATTACCACCCTCGGTCGTGGCGGTTCCGACACTACCGGTGTGGCATTGGCTGCTGCGTTGAAGGCTGACGAGTGCCAGATCTACACCGACGTCGATGGTGTCTACACCACCGACCCGCGTGTGGTGCCGGTCGCTCAGCGTCTGGACAAGATTACCTTTGAAGAGATGCTGGAAATGGCCAGCCTCGGTTCCAAGGTATTGCAGATCCGTGCGGTGGAATTCGCCGGCAAGTACAACGTTCCGCTGCGCGTACTGCACAGCTTCAAGGAGGGTCCGGGCACCCTCATTACTATTGATGAAGAGGAAACCATGGAACAGCCGATCATTTCCGGCATCGCTTTCAACCGCGATGAAGCCAAGCTGACCATCCGTGGCGTGCCAGACACCCCGGGCGTGGCGTTCAAGATTCTCGGCCCGATCAGTGCCGCGAACATCGAAGTCGACATGATCGTGCAGAACGTCGCGCACGATAACACCACCGACTTCACCTTCACCGTACACCGCAACGACTTCCAGGCCGCACAGAACGTGCTGGAAAACACTGCTCGTGAGATCGGTGCCCGTGAAGTGGTTGGCGACATCAAGATTGCCAAGGTCTCGATCGTCGGCGTCGGCATGCGTTCCCACGCAGGCGTGGCCAGCCGCATGTTCGAATCGCTGGCAAAAGAAAGCATCAACATCCAGATGATCTCGACTTCGGAAATCAAGGTTTCCGTGGTGATTGAAGAGAAGTACCTGGAACTGGCCGTGCGCGCTCTGCACACGGCTTTCGAACTGGATGCGCCGGCCCGTCAAGGCGAGTAATTCCAATTCTTGAAGGGCGCGGTCTGACCGCGCCCTTTATTTTTTGAATGGCGCGAGCCCTGAACTGTTCTTTTGCTCGCGCTGGTCAATACTCAGGCATGTAGGGCTACGATCGCTCCGGTTGTAGGTCGGGTGCCTTTTTTTTGCAGACTGTTGTCCCAGAACTGAATTGCGTAAGGAGAAAGGTATGCTGATTCTGACCCGTCGGTGCGCAGAAAGCCTGATTATCGGTGACGGCGAAATCACCGTGACCGTGCTCGGCGTTAAAGGAAACCAGGTGCGTATCGGCGTCAACGCCCCGAAAGAGGTTGCCGTGCACCGTGAGGAAATTTACCTGCGTATAAAGAAAGAGAAGGACGAAGAACCAAGCCATTAATTTTTATCGATTTTTATGTTTGCAAACGGGGAAAAGGTTGGTTAAGATACGCCCCGTGTTGCGGAGAGCTGGCCGAGTGGCCGAAGGCGCTCCCCTGCTAAGGGAGTACACCTCAAAAGGGTGTCGGGGGTTCGAATCCCCCGTTCTCCGCCATTATTTGCTTAGTACGTCGTAATCTGGCTTTTTCTGTAAGTTGTTGAAATTTATAGAAAAAGTGGTTGGAATAGAGATTAGACGGGCTATAATGCGGCGCAACAAATGCACTCGTAGCTCAGCTGGATAGAGTACTCGGCTACGAACCGAGCGGTCACAGGTTCGAATCCTGTCGAGTGCACCATTTAAGAGTCAGTTACAGCAATGTAAATGACTTGGCTTCAACCAGATGTGATCTGGTCTAAAAACACAAATGCACTCGTAGCTCAGCTGGATAGAGTACTCGGCTACGAACCGAGCGGTCACAGGTTCGAATCCTGTCGAGTGCACCATTTAAGAGTTAGTTGCAGCAATGTGAATAACTTGGTTTCACCCAGTTGTGGTCTGGGCTAAAAACACAAATTGCACTCGTAGCTCAGCTGGATAGAGTACTCGGCTACGAACCGAGCGGTCACAGGTTCGAATCCTGTCGAGTGCACCATATACCGAAAAGCCCGCGTTTAACGCGGGCTTTTTGCTGTCCGGAATTTGGCTTTTTCCTTCACGCATCCCCTCTGATCAAAATCTATTTGTGCTGTTCGGCCTCGCTTGATGTCGTAACGATAGGTTGTCGTCGACGTCCGAATATTCACCTTGTCCGGTTTGCCTAAAGCGCTTTCGACATCCTGCGCGCTCATCCCTGCGATCACGCGCCGATTGATGATCGCTTCGCGGCGTTGCCTGGCATCGATCACGTTGCCGCATATGTGCTCTGCGCCGCCGATGATGCCAGGCTCCCGACCTTGCGCACCCATACCCGATGTTTTTTCATGGTTGGCTTCCGGCATGACTGCCACAACGGAACCGGGTGAGTAGGGGTGAATCTCCTGCGTCGAGAATCGTTCGCCTTGCGCGCAACTCATTGATGTAAATGTGAGGCTGCCGTCCGCGCCTTCGCAACGATGCAAGGTTGCCGCCTCACCGTTTTGTGGCAGGTAGAGCAGGCAGGTCAACAGGAAAAGAATTGGCTTTGATGGCATTCGACGTCCTCCATGACGATCTACGCTGAAGGGTAGTCGCTGCATTTTTTAACGCAGGTGTGTTTTCTTTTCAGAATGAGTCGTCGCATTTGCAAGGATCAGGACAGCGCTCAGGTTTGTTTCGCAAGCGCTTGTTTCGACCGTGATTTTTTAACGTTTAAAACCGTCAGGCGGTGTATCATTGCGCCCGTCAGCCCCGCCGGGGCTTATGGAAAACCTCCATGGACTTACCCAGTAGTTACTCAGTAAACAGTTTCACCAATCATGAATTGACTGATTGATCCTTCCGGCGTGCCCCGCTGCTGGGAGTGGAGTTCGCCTATGTCTGAAATCGAAGTAAAGAAAACACAGGAAAGCCTGCAGGATCGCCTGGCTCAAGTCGTCGAGCTGCTGCAGCGTCAACGGGTCGTCGAAGACCTCACTCACCGCCAGGAAGGCGCGCATCACGACCGGGTTGAAAACCTGGTACACCGGCAGAACCTTGTCGAGTTGCAACGCAAGCTCGATGACCTGCACTCCGCCGACGTTGCCTACATCCTTGAAGCCTTGCCGCTGGACGACCGTCTGACGCTCTGGCAATTGGTCAAGGCTGATCGCGACGGCGATATTCTTCTCGAAGTATCCGATTCCGTTCGTGAAACGCTGATCGCCGACATGGACGATCACGAGCTCCTGGCTGCGGCCAAGGACATGGACGCCGACGAACTTGCTGACCTGGCCTCCGAGCTGCCGCGAGACGTCGTCCATGAGCTGATGGAGAGTCTGGATAACCAGCAGCGCGAGCGTGTCCGCTCGGCCTTGTCCTATGATGAGGAGCAGGTCGGTGCGCTGATGGACTTCGAGATGGTGACGATCCGTGAGGATGTCAGTCTCGAAGTGGTGTTGCGTTACCTGCGTCGCCTTAAAGAGCTGCCGGGCCATACCGACAAACTGTTTGTGGTGGACTACGACGGCGTGCTCAAGGGCGTGCTGCCGATCAAGCGATTGTTGGTCAATGATCCTGAGAAGCAGGTGGCCGAAGTGATGGCCAGCGATCCGGTGAGTTTCCATCCGGATGAAGATGCCTACGACGCCGCCCAGGCATTCGAGCGTTATGACTTGATTTCGGCCCCGGTGGTCGACAAGAACGGCAAGCTGATCGGCCGTCTGACCATCGACGAAATGGTCGACCTTATTCGTGAAGAGAGCGAAAACGAAGTCCTCAACATGGCGGGTCTGCGTGAAGAGGAAGATATCTTCGCCTCCGTCTGGAAGTCGCTGCGCAACCGTTGGGCCTGGCTGGCGGTCAATCTGATCACCGCATTTGTCGCTTCGCGGGTGATTGGCCTGTTTGAAGGCTCGATCGAGAAGCTGGTAGCGCTCGCGGCATTGATGCCGATTGTTGCCGGTATTGGTGGTAACTCGGGTAACCAGACGATCACCATGATCGTTCGTGCCATGGCGCTTGACCAGGTCAGCACCGGCAATACATCACGCCTCATGCGCAAGGAGCTTGCCGTTGGCTTGATCAATGGTCTGGTTTGGGGCGGTGTGATCGGCGTGGTTGCTTACCTGCTTTACGGCAGTTGGTCGTTGGGTGTGGTTATGACGGCGGCAATGACGCTTAACCTGTTGCTTGCAGCCCTGATGGGAGTATTGATCCCGATGACCCTGGCGAAAATGGGTCGAGATCCGGCGATGGGGGCGAGCGTAATGATCACTGCCATGACTGACAGCGGTGGCTTCTTCATATTCCTTGGGTTGGCAACAATCTTCCTGCTCTGATTTGCTGTATCGAGACAGCCCGCCTGATTGGCGGGCTTTTTTGTGCCTGCGAATATTTGAAATCCACGCAAAAAAAAGCCAGCAATCAAGCTGGCTTGAGGTGTTCGGTGTGGCTCAGGACGCGTCTGCTGCCATTTCGGCGTCGTGGGCAATCAAAGATACCAAAGCGTTCTGCTGGCGGTGAGACAGCTGGCGGAAGCGTTGCAGCAGCTCGCGCTCGTGTAGCGACAGCTCAGGGCTGTCCAGGCGCATGCTCAGCTCTTCGCCCAGTGCACCTTCCTGAATAAGACTCTGTTCAAGGCGCGCAATGATCTCGGAGTTCATGCTGCGATGATGATTGCGAGCCACCTCGGCAATGCGTTCACGCATTCCGTCTGGCAGACGTACGACGAACTTGTCAGCCGTACGGCTGGAATAAATTGCCTGTTTCAATGGGCGCATATATTTAACCGGTTAGTTCAGGGGAGCGGTTCTCGGGATTGGCCGCAGGATGTGTGGTAGGACAAGCATCCGCGCCAAATGGTTCAACCTGAATTGTTAAGAGGCCGGCATCATGCCTCAAAATTGCCAGATCATTGGCGTCAATTCTGTGACAAATATTGAGCTGGGTAAAGGCGTAATGCCAGCACCAATCATCAGAAATGCGGACTGGTTTGAAAACTTCGCCCTAGTTCGCACTACTGGTCGCTTCACGTTGCACATCAGTTGATGTCCGAAGACCTCAGAACGTGCATGCTAGCGGCTTTCTATCCTTGCTCCATGTCTCTACAGGATAGTGGCAAATTGCCGATTTACTAGTGGCAGGCGTGGGCCGGAGGGCGTTTTCAGGATGGATGGCAAGCTTATTTACCTGATGGGGCCTTCCGGTTCGGGCAAGGACAGTCTGCTGGAAGCTGCGCGCGAACCATTGCGGGTAATGAACTGCGACATCATGCGGCGGGTCATCACACGATCAGCCGAGTCCGTGGGCGAAGATGCGATCGGTGTGACGCCAGAAGAGTTTGCGCGGCGTGAGCGTGCGGGGGATTTCTCTCTCGCGTGGCAGGCGAACGGTCTTTCCTATGGGATCCCGATCGAGATGAATCGTTGGCTGGCGGCCGGGCGACATGTCCTGGTAAACGGTTCTCGCGCCAACTTGCGCCAAGCGCTTGATCGTTATCCGGCGCTGGTTCCGGTTCTGTTGACGGTAAACGATCGGGTTTTGCGTGAGCGTCTGCTTAGACGAGGTCGAGAGACGCTTGAGCAGATAGAGGCGCGTCTTGCTCGCAATGCACTGTTCAAGGACAGGCGCTCAAGCGATGGGGCGGTACATATGATCGACAACTCGGGTGATCTGGTCGACGCGGTATATCAATTGCTGGATGTGATCCGGCTTAGCGAAGCACCGGGTCAAACTTGATTTTGCGTCCGGCAACAAGAGCCAGCACAAACAAAACCGAAAAGACGCCGCAAGCAATCAGGGGCAGGGTGATTTCGGCGTCCTCGAACAGCGAAAAATGCATAACGCCACTCATTAGGGCAAGGATCAGAAATCCTGCTGCTGACTTTGACATGCTGTACTCCTGAAGATATTTCAAAAAACCAGACGTTCGACAGTTTGGGTTGGCAGGGCTTGTTCGGGGGCACTGACAGCCCTTGGCGTATAGCTGCTCTTATCGCTCAGAACCGCCAGTTGAGGCTGCTTCTGCACTTGCAGATAGTGAGGCATGCGTTGGGCTACCGATTCCGGCGCGCTGCTTTCGGGAATAAAGTGAGAGCTGACCAGAATCGCCAAAGCAGCAGCGTTTGCAAGCAAGAGGGTGGTGTTCATGAGTCGGCGCTCCGATTGTTCTTCTATAGAACAGGCATAGCAGCCGTCGTGCCAACAGTCTAACTGCTGTTAAGTCCTTAAAAAACAAGGATTTGAGGGGAGTATACGGATTGTTCAGGTTGCAATCTGCAATGAAGGCTTTTTGGCGGCGTGCAAAATGCCCGGTAAATCTTCCCGCAGCATTGCAGCGCGCATGCCTACACTTAATATGCCTACGGATGACATGACAAATCGGGGCTTGGCCGTTAACATGCACGCCGTCTGTCGTGCTGCGTCAGCTCGCGACAACCGTGTGTCTCAGTAGCTCAATTGGATAGAGCATCCCCCTCCTAAGGGGAAGGTTGGCAGTTCGAACCTGCCCTGGGACACCATCTCTTGTTTGAATTCCTTTCTATTAGTAGCACTCGCCGTCTGGTGAGGTTGCTTCATGCCGTTATTTCCATTGCCTCGCTTTATGATCCTTCGGTTCGCTTGGGATCCATCCTCCTCGTAGTCTTTCGCCTGCTCACCAGGCACGCCTTTTCGGTGTCTGCCGCACCTCTATATAGAAAGGAGGGTGTTTTCTAAGTTTTTGAAAGAAAAGCGAAATTAACGGTTGACGGCAGATCTCAGGTGTCTATAATTCGCCCCACTTCCGGCGCAGTCGAAACGGAAAACTCCTTGAGATTCAATGAGTTATGTAGGTTTCGGCAGCAGGTGCTTCAGTTAATCGAAGCCAGAAAGAAGTTGAAAAAGAGGTGTTGACAGCAGCGTGTAACGCTGTAGAATTCGCCTCCCGCTGACGAGAGATCTGAAGCGCAAGTGGTTGAAGTTGTTGAAGAATTCTTCGAAAACT
>NZ_RWIL01000115.1:0-12156 GCF_009764635.1 Pseudomonas sp. PB103
AGCCTGCGGCAGCTCCTACATAGGTTTCCTGTAGGAGCTGCCGCAGGCTGCGATCTTTTGCTTTAGAGTGATTTCCACAACGAATCAAAATCCTCCTCGCTCGCGCCATTCTGCGCGGCCTCCAGCGAGCGATAAGCAAACTGATTGAAACTGTGCGTACTCGCCACCCGCCGATCCAGGCCGGCGCGGTGTTCTTCGCCCTGGGTGTTGATCAGTACTTTATTGCCTTCCTGAAACGGCAATCGCGGCGCCAGCAAGGTTGCCGGTAAGTCGATCGCGCTGATTTCCGGCAGTAACAACCCGCGCAAATACTGGCTGTGATCGTCGCGCGAGCGCATCAACTGCAAGCCGCACGGCTGCGCATGCGGTGCCACCAACTCGATGCCCATGTGCGTGCCGCCACCGCGCACCTGACGAATCCAGCGAATCACCGCGATGCTCCAGCCCAGACTGACGCTGTCCTGAATGCCGAGCATTTCCCCGGCCTGCAATTCGGCGGGCACCTCTTTTGGCCACGCCAGGCAATAGCCGCCCGGGCTGTGATTGATCACGGGCAAGGCATAGGTCGGATAGTGCGGTGCAGCGTCGGCGCTGCTTTCGTCTTCGACGAGGTGGTCGTACTGGATTTCTTCGTAGGGCAGAAACTGCTCATTGTTTTGCGGTGCCGCGTCGAACGCCTGACTCCAGCTGTCCTTTTCACCCTTGGCCACGGCGTTGCTGAAATTCGCTGCGCGGGCGGCGGGATGTTTGAGCATGTCGCTGAAACTGCGCTCGCCGCCGAGGTGGAAGTGCAGGGCGCTCATGCCCACGCACACGGTCAGGCTGCCCTGGCCAACGGTGCGCTGGAAACTGCGTTCGGCGGTCTGGCCCCACGCGGCATGCAGGTGTTGCAGAGTGTCGAAGCTGAGCCCGGTCGGGATCGGCAAGGGTGTCGACGTGTCCTGATGCAGCAAATGTGCTTCGAGGGTGCTCACCAGCGGCTGGGGATCGAAACCGAGCAATCCAGCCTTTTGTTCGCTGCGGAACATGTTGCGGTAACGCGGCCCGGCGTCGATTTGCGCGCTGATTGCAAACAAGCCATCGTCCGCGCGGCCGGGATGCAGTTTGAGCAGGGCGCTCCATGGTTCGAGCACTTCCGCCAGGCGGGCGATCTGGTTCTGCCGCAACTGATTGCAGCGTGCGCTACCCAGCAGCAGGGCGGCGATGTAGGTCTGTTCGAGGCTCAGTTCGGCGGTGAGGCTGGCCAGAGCATCCGGCACGCGCCGCTGTTGCAGCTCTAATTCACAGGCGCAGCGATACAACTGATGCAGCTCGAACCACAGCTGTTCCGGCGCCGGGCTGTACAGTTGCGTCGCGCGCACCAGTTGGCCTTTCAGCGCATGAGCCGCCCGTTGCAGGGCGGTGCTGAGCAACGTCGCACGATCCTTGCTGTACTTGGGCGCGATGCGCAGGACGATCTGTTTGTAACCCGTCGCCAGATGACTTTGCAGCGCCTGGCAGAGGTTGCTGATCTTGCGCGAGCGTTCGTCGAGCATGATCGCCTGATGCAGGAAATGCCGCTCCAGATGCTGGCAGACGTAATACACCTCGGGACGCAGCAGCTCGAGCAGTTGCAGGCGATTGTCGCTGGGGGTGAGCAGCTGGTTGAGTTCACCCAGGCCTTGATACAACTGGCGGGCGGTTTCGCCGATATTGGCCTTGGGCAGGCCGGCGATCCAGCGCTTGAGGTCGCGCGGGGTGGCTTCGCAAAACGACAGGCGCGGCTGACTCGGGGTCGGCGCGCGTAGCTGTGGGGAGGATATGGTTTGGCTCATGCCAAAAACCATAGCAGCAAATAAGCGAGCTGGTGTTCTGCCTCAACGCTTCGTCATTGACGATGCACGCATAACAACGTGTAGGAGCTGCCGCAGGCTGCGATCTTTTGATCTTGATCGTTCCCACGCTCTGCGTGGGAATGCAGCCGTGGACGCTCCGCGTCCAAAGATCAAAAGATCGCAGCCTTCGGCAGCTCCTACAGAGGTATCGAACGTCAGGGGAATCCATGACGTTCGATGCGTACTCAGGCTTTTGGCAGTGCCAGACCTTGGCCCATCTGTACTGGCGAACCGGCTGCCAGTTCTTCAGCCCACTTCACTTGATCCGGCCCGAACAGCACGATCGCGGTAGAACCCAGCTTGAAGCGACCCAGTTCGGCACCTTTTTCCAGATGGATCGGCGCACGCGCAGCTTCGTCGTAGCGGAAGGTTTTCAGCTCGCGCTTCGGCGGCGTGACCAGACCGGCCCACACGGTTTCGATCGAAGCGACGATCATCGCGCCCACCAGCACCACGGCCATCGGCCCGCGCTCGGTGTCGAAGATGCACGCCACGCGCTCGTTACGGGCGAACAGTTCTGGCACGTTTTCAGCGGTGGTCTGGTTGACCGAAAAGATCCGGCCCGGGATGTAAACCATCTCGCGCAAAGTGCCGGCCAGCGGCATGTGCACGCGGTGGTAGTCCTTCGGCGACAGGTAAATGGTGGCGAAATCGCCGCCCATGAACGGTGCCGCGTTGGCCGCATCACCGCCGAGCAGTTCCAGCACGCTGAAGCTGTGGCCCTTGGCCTGGAACACGCGACCGTGTTCGATCGGGCCGAGCTGGCTGACAGCACCGTCGGCCGGGCTGAGGATCGCGCCCGGGGTCTGGTCGAGTGGGCGCGCGCCGTCTTTCAGGGCACGGGTGAAGAAGGCGTTGAAGTGCTCGTAAGCGGTCAGGTCCTCGACCAGCGCTTGCGACATGTCCACCTGATAACGCTTGGCGAACCATTGGGTGAAGGCATTCTTGAACCAGCGCACGCGGCACTCGGCAACGCAGCCGGCCAGGCGCGACAGCAGGTGATGAGGCAGCAGGTACTGGCTGAGGATAAACAGACGCTCTTTCATTAGTTGTCCTTAAAAACCTTAAATCTCGACTGGCGTGTCAGGGTGGTTGCCCCATTCGCCCCAGGAACCGGCGTAGCCTTTGACCCGCGGATAACCGAGGGATTTGGCCACCAGATAAGTGAAGCCCGACCGGTGATGGGTCTGGCAGTGGGTAATGATTTCTTTGTCCTTGGTGATCCCGAGGTCTTCGAGGATCTGCGGCATGTCGCTGCGAATGCGCAATTGACGGGCCTTGTCCATGCCCGCCGTCCATTCGAAGTTGACCGCGCCGGGGATGTGTCCGGCCTTGGCGGCCAGCACTTTCTCGCCGGAGTATTCCAGCGGCCCGCGCGCGTCCCAGATCGCCAGATCGGCGGCACCGAGACGGCTTTGCAGGTATTCACGGGTCGCGGTCGGCTCTTCGTGCAGGGTCAACGGCAGTGGGCCGCCGGCTGCCGGTGGAATCTGAATCGACATCGGCATGCCATCCGCCAGCCATGCCGGCAGACCACCGTCTATATAGTGATACTTGTCGTGACCGATCACGTCGAGCAGCCAGATGAAGCGTCCGGCCCAACCGCCGCCCTCATCGTCGTAAACCACGTAGACCGCGTCCTTGCGATGGCCCAGCTCACCGAACAACGCTTCCAGATCGGCTTTGGCCGGCAGCAGCCCCGGTGCCGGTGGCTGGCCGAGTTGGGTGCGCTTGGGGTCGACAAAGCGCGCGCCGGGGAGATGTCCCTCGCTGTAGCGCGCGGCGCTGGTCAGATCCACCAGAATCAGCTCTTCAGACTCAAGCCGAGGCAGCAGGTCGCTCGGTTCGATGACGAGCGGCAAGCCAGAGAAGTCAGACATGCGAGGTCTCCAGAGCACAAAGGGGGGAATTGTAGCGCAGCCTCATCGGCCGCGGCTGCTAAAGCTGTGCAGGGCTTTTTCGATGCACTGCGCGGTTTTGCCAAAGGCTTGCACGGTGATGTCGGCGAACGGCCCGCCGCCCTGATCGGCGACCACAATCATGATCACCCGGCCATTGTTGACCAGTGAGCGCAGGAACAGATGCTCACCGCGAAACAGCGTGCGCAGGCCCGGCGGCAGCAGGGCGGAGAACTGCGCGTTGTTCTCCGGGGTTATCCGCACCTGCGCCTGTTGCGCCAGCAGCCGTTGCAGCACGCTGCTTTGGCTGACGACAAAATTCAGCGCCGCCGCTTCTTTCGGCAGGCCAGCGGTTTGATTCACGCGCAGATTGGACTGCGTGCGGTCGGCCATCAGGATCATCACTCGACGCATGCCGCTGGCAATCAGCGCATCGCGGGCGGCGACGGTCAGGCTCATGGCATTGGTGAAGCGGCTCGGTTCGGCGAGCAGTTCGGCGCATTGCTTGCGCCATTGGCCAAGGTCTTCAGCGCTCGGCACCGCTGCGGGCAACATGCCTGCCGGCAAACGGTGCGTGCCCCACGGCCACAGCAGCGAAACCGCCGGGTGCCAGAGATCCGGCATCGCATGCTGACGCGCACTGTTGGCCGCTTGCTGGTGCAGTTGTTGCTGCACGTCATCCATCGAGATTTGCAGATAAAGGCTGGTCAGGTACTGCCAGCGTTCACTGTGCGGACTGTCCCAGGCCTGTTGCGCCGAGAGCGCCAGACCGTTGGCCAGCAGCACAGTGTTGGCCGGCTGGTTGAGCCAGCGGCGCAAGGTCGGGTCGTCATCCAGGCGATTCTGTTGGCGCAGCGGATGTTCGCTGTCGCGGGCTATGCGCAGCACTTTCACCAGTTCACGCTGTTCGCTGAGCAGCAATTTATAGCCTTGTTGCACCCAGATCGGTAGATGCCAGACCGCAACCAGCGCTTCAGCGATCCGCAGCAGGCGCACGCCGAATAATTGCTTCTCGACCACGCGAGCCGATTCACCCTTGTGGATAACCCGCAGCTCCCACTCTTCGAGCAACTGTGGATAAGTGAGCGCCAGTGGCCACAGCGGCGACAGAAACAGCAGGCTGCCCCAATGAATGTCCTGCCACAGCCGCGCCAGGCGACTGGCGAAAAAACCGTTGGCCTGTTGCGTCGCGTGCTGGCTGATCATCTGTAACTGGCGCAGAGCCTTGGGGATCTGCATTTGCGGTTCAGCGGGCAGGCGCGCGAGCAATTCTTCGGTGCGGGCAAGGCCCAGGCGATTGATCGCCACCTCAAGATTTTCCGCTGGCGTGGCCATGGTGCCGTGGGTGTGACGATTGGCCTCACGGATGATGCTCAAGGCCAGCGCCGGGCTGTCCTGCATCAGGTCGGCGATGTCGCGCAGCGAGCTGCGATTGTCGCGGATCGCCCGGCAGACTTTATCGTGAGCCTCTTGCGGCACGGGCAGGCGGACGCTGTCGAGCAGTTTGACCCAGCCTTCGAGGGTGGTCGGTTTTGCGTGTGGGACGTTCGTTTCATTAGCCATGTCTGGACGGGATCTTCACTGACTGTAGACGCGCCCGGCATGGGCTAAATTGGCTTTTCGCCTGAACTGGCTATAGTCTGGCGCAGTTTTGCCGATAAGTAGAAGAAGAGATTTTTTAACTTCCGAATATGACCTTGAACCCGACTCAGTAAGTACTTTCCTACCTATGGCTAAAATTATCGGCATCATCGTCGTATTCGCGAGCGTGCTCGGCGGATACGTGCTTTCCCACGGCAAGATTGCCGCCCTGATCCAGCCTTTCGAGGTGATGATCATCGGTGGTGCTGCACTCGGTGCATTCCTGCAGGCCAACCCTGGCTACATGACGATGCACGTGCTCAAGAAATCCCTGAGCATGTTCAGTTCGCGCTTTAGTCACACTTTCTATCTGGAAGTGCTCGGCCTGATCTACGAGATCCTCAACAAGAGCCGCCGCGAAGGCATGATGGCCATTGAAGGCGACATCGAAGATGCCGCCGCGAGCCCGATCTTCGCCAAGTACCCGGCCGTGCTCAAAGACGAACGCATGACCGCGTTCATCTGTGATTACCTGCGCATCATGTCGTCCGGCAACATGGCTCCGCATGAGCTGGAAGGCTTGTTCGACATGGAGCTGTACAGCCTCAAAGAAGACCTCGAACACCCGTCCCACGCGGTAAACGGCATTGCCGACGCCATGCCGGGTTTCGGTATCGTTGCGGCGGTACTCGGTATCGTGGTGACCATGGCCTCGCTGGGTGAAGGCGATCAGAAGTCCATCGGTCTGCACGTGGGTGCGGCACTGGTGGGTACCTTCTTCGGTATTCTCGCGGCGTACGGTTTCTTCGGCCCGCTGGCGCACTCCCTGGCCCACGATGCCAAGGAAGAGCTGAACGTCTACGAAGCCATCAAGGCCTCGCTGGTGGCTTCGGCTTCCGGCATGCCGCCATCGCTGGCGGTCGAGTTCGGTCGCAAGGTGCTGTACCCGGCCCACCGTCCAAGCTTTGCCGAGCTGGAACAAGCCGTTCGCGGTCGCTAAGCCATGGAAAATAATCAGCCGATTATCATCAAGCGCGTCAAGCGCATAGCCGGCGGGCATCACGGCGGGGCGTGGAAAATCGCCTTCGCCGACTTCGCCACGGCGATGATGGCGTTCTTCCTGGTGCTGTGGCTGCTGTCCACCGCGACGCCTGAGCAGAAGATCGCCATCGCCGGTTACTTCAAAGACCCGGTCGGCTTCTCCGAAAGCGGCACGCCGTACATCATCGACTTGGGCGGCACGCCGACGCTGGCGCCGGAAAACACCCTCAACCCTGAGGTGAAGTCCCAGCCGCAACCGGACAAGGTCACGGTCGACGCCGAGCAAGTCGAAGGCATGGCCGAAATGGTCGAGAAAGAGCGCCTCGAACTGCTCCTGCAAGAACTGCAGAACAAGGTCGACGAAAACCCGCAATTGCAGAAGTTCAAGGATCAGATCCTCTTCGAGATCACGCCGAACGGCTTGCGCATCCAGATCATGGACGCCGAGAACCGGCCGATGTTCGATTCCGGTTCTGCACGCCTGAAGCCGTACTTCGAAGACATTTTGCTGGCCATGGCCGACACCATCAAAGCGGTGCCGAACAAGATCAGCATCAGCGGTCACACCGACGCCAAGCCGTACATCGGCACCGGCGATTTCGGTAACTGGGAGCTGTCGGCCAACCGTGCCAACGCCGCTCGTCGTGCGTTGGTCGCTGGTAGCTATCCGGATGCGCAAGTGGCGCGAGTGGTCGGTTATGCCTCGTCGGCGTTGTTCGACAGGGAAAACCCGTTCAACCCGGTCAACCGCCGCATCGACATCGTCGTCCTGACCAAAAAGGCTCAAGCCGCGATCGAAGGTGCGCAAGGTGCCGATCCAGCGAAACCGGCAGATCAAGGTCAAAACGGCGCTGCTCCGGCAACGCCGGTTGATCCAAATGCGCTGCCGGCGGATCAGCAACCGGTGCCTGCGCATGAGTTGCGCGAGCGGTTGAACCTGTTTGATGACGCCGCGCCGAAACCGGCGGAACCGGGGAGTGCGGCGCCAGCGCCGGCCACTCCGCCAGCCACTGCCCCGGCCCCCGCGCCGAAGCAGTGACGCACAAAAAAGCCGACAGCGATGTCGGCTTTTTTGTGGCTGGAATTTCACCTCGCCGATCAATTGCGTAACGTTACGAAATTGATCGGGAGCCAGGCAAGTGAGGTCTTAGAACCCCCGCCGAATCCTGCTCTTCAACTGATCGTGAAAGAGCTCGGCATTCCTCTTGTAAGTCCCCTTCATCGACTCACTCATCGAATCCAGCATCACCGACCGCTTGTTTGTCACTTCCTCGCGATAAGCATCGATAAAGAAATCCAGATCTCTGTCCGTACTCAACTTCGGCCATTTATCCAGATACAACGGCAACTGCGCCGGCCCGGTCTTGAACGAGCAGATCCGCCGGTTGCTGATCGTCGCCTCACCAATCTCGAACGGCACCCACCACGACAAAGCGGTCCTCTCCGACACCACCGCGAGCAAGTGCGTGCACTCGGTGATGTTGCGGGTGATGACGCCGGTGATGTCGTCGGTGGTCTGCGATTCCGGGTCGAGCACATCCAGATAGGTCTTGATGTTCGCCTGTTTCAGGCGACTGTTGATCGCCATGGCCTGCATACGATCCATGTGGCGATAGCTGATGAAGACGGGCATCAAAAGTGTCCTTTAATCGCGAGTTCGCGGTAGTAGGCGCCGAGCGCGGTGAGGCGGCAGCCGGTGGAGTGGAGGGCGGCGTAGTACATGTGCTCGGCGTCGACCGGCTCGATCAGGCTGTGGCGATTGCACTTTTGCAGCTGGGCGAAGACCTCGCCGTGCTCGGGGTTGAACGTCGCTTCGGTCGGCTCGTAGCTGGGGTCGAGCGGGTAGGTTGATTCGGCTTCGGCAAACCACTCGGGCAGCTTGCGCAGGATCTCTTTGGGGATCAGCGGCGAGACTTCGCGCAGGGAAATGAACTGCGACACGTTGGTCTTGAACACCGGGCGTTGTTCCCACGCGTCGAGGGCGTTGTCGACGAAGGAATAGAGGCTGCCGGGGGTGATCTTGCCGAGAATGTTGGCCGCGCCGCCGTGCAAAGCCTGAAGCAGCAACCCGGTAAACACGCCGTGTTGCGCGCCTTCCATGGCCGGTTCTTCCTTTTTGCACGCGGTCAGAATGGTCATGCCTTCGCCGACCACACTGCTTTCGCTGCGCAAGGCGCGCACCTCGCCGGCGGCGCCGCTTTGGCAGCAATCGAGGATGATCACTTTGTTCTTGATGCGCGTGGCTTTGCTCGCCCAGTTGAGGATGTCGCTGATGCGGATGCCATCCTTGGCGTTGCGATAATCCTGGGGCAGCAGCATGCCCTCATCATTGTCGGTGTCGAAGCCGCCATGCCCGGCGAAGTACAGCAGAGCGACGTTGCAGTCACCGGAAAACAGCTCGCGGATCTGGTCTTCGAGCATCTCCCGGCCCAGGTAATCCTCGGCAGAGGTCAGCACTACGTTCTTGAAATTGGGGTCGCCGTCGGCGTCGGTTTTCAGCACCGAGGCCATGGCCATGGCGTCATTGCTGCAACCGCTCAGGCGCGAAATATGGGTGTAGTCGTTGATGCCGATAAACAGTCCCTTGCGCATGATCAGGCCGCCGTGTGCAGACGGATCGCGCCGACGATGCTGTTGGTGTTCCATGCGCACTCGGCGTGTGCAGCGTTACGCACCACCGTGGAAATTCGCTCGGCGCCGAACGGTTTCACCGCGATGATCACCTTGCCCATGCGCTTGGCGATCTCGATTTCCTTGTTGATCCACTTGCTGTAGGTCGAATACATGCCGGCCATGATCAGAACGGCGGAGCAGGGGCGAATCTTGTTTTCGATGGCTTCTTCGAGTTGCTGGTCGGTCTGTGCGCCCATGATCGGGTTGTGCGTCGGCACCGAGAAATTCTTGTAGGTGAAGGTCGGATGAGCGCTGAGCAGGCGCACCAGATTGTCGTGGGCGTGGGAGTAGTTCCACGAGTGGCTGATGAACAAATGGTAGGTTTGCATGGGGGTTCCTCTTTGGCGCGAACGTGCGACGAGGAACTCAATGTAGGCCCATGAAATGAGCCTACAAGGCTTGGGCGGAGAAAGAGAAATGTCCTGCAAACAGGCGTGCAGAAGTCCTACAGAAAAGCCTGATGTTTAAAAGCGGTAGGGAGGTGTCAGGTGAAAACCGACATCCGGCAGCCCTTGGGCAAAGGGCTACCGGTACGACTGTTTAATAGCCGTTTTCAGGCAAGCTGGCGATGATCGAGCGGTAGCTGTTCATGCGTTGTTGCTGCACGCGGCCATCTTCCAGCGCCTTGAGCAGCGCACAGCCCGGTTCACGGTCGTGTTTGCAGTCGCGGAAACGGCAAGTGCCGAGCAAATCATTGAACTCGATAAAACCGGCTTCAACGTCGGCGCGGCTGACGTGGCCGAGGCCGAATTCGCGAATACCCGGGGAGTCGATCAGTTCGCCGCCGCCTGGGAAGTGGAACAACCGCGCGGTGGTCGTCGTGTGCGTGCCCTGACCGGACAGTTCGGACAACGGCCCGACACGGGTTTCCACTTCAGGCAGCAAGCTGTTGACCAGCGACGACTTGCCGACACCGGACTGACCGACGAACACGCTGATGCGCCCGTCGAGCTGCTTTTGCAGTTGTTCCATGCCGTCACCGTGGTGCGCCGACACTTCCAGCACCGGATAACCGAGCGTGCGGTACACCGCCAGCAGCGCGTTGAGCGCCGGGGCGTTCTGCTCGTCGATCAGGTCGAACTTGTTCAGCAGCAACAACGGGCGGATGCCGGCGTGTTCGGCGGCTACGAGATAACGGTCGATCAGGTTGGCATGCGGCTCGGGCAGCGGCGCGAAGACGATGACGATCATGTCGACGTTGGCGGCGACCGGCTTCAACTGGCCACGGCTGTCCGGACGGCACAGCTCGGTGGTACGCGGCAATTGCGCGACGATCACACCGATGCCCTGATTGCCGGCACGCCAGACGACGGTGTCGCCGGTCACCAGCGCCGGCAGGTTGGCGCGCAAGTGGCAGCGGAAAACCTGGCCAGCCTGTTCGCCGTCAATAGCCTCGACCTCGACCTGCACACCGAAGTGAGCGATCACCAGGCCGGTTTGTTCCGGGCCCAGGTCGCCGCCCTCAAGGGCTTCGACAGCCGAGGACTCGCGTTTGGCGGCGCGTGCGGCGCGTTCGCCCTGAATCTTTTCGATGCGCCAGTTTTGACGACGATTGAGTTGGCGTTTGGCCATGGGTGTTCCGTCTGAAGAATGCAGCGATTAGGTAAAACGGCCGCGAGTTTAGCACGCCCGGCAAGCTGCCTAGGCTAAACTGCGCAGCATTGCCTAGGAGCCCCATTATGCAAAACCCGCAGAACCTGATCTGGATCGACCTGGAAATGACCGGTCTGGATCCGGACAACGACGTCATCATCGAAATGGCCACCATCGTCACCGACAGTGACCTCAACACCCTGGCCGAAGGCCCGGTGATCGCCATTCATCACAGCGATGAAGTGCTCGCCCGCATGGACGAGTGGAACACCCGCACCCACGGCAACTCCGGCCTGACCCAGCGCGTGCGCGACAGCCGTATCAGCATGGCCGAAGCCGAAGCCGAGACCATCGCCTTCCTCGAGAAATGGGTACCGAAAGGCAAGTCGCCGATCTGCGGCAACAGCATCTGCCAGGATCGGCGCTTCCTGTATACCCACATGAAAGCGCTGGAAAGCTACTTCCACTACCGCAACCTCGACGTCTCGACGCTCAAGGAACTGGCGGCACGCTGGGCACCGGACGTGCGCGACAGCTTCAAAAAGGGCAGCACGCATTTGGCGCTGGACGACATCCGCGAATCCATCGCCGAGCTACAGCACTACCGCAAGCACTTCATCAAATTCTGATGCGTTCCCGGTAGGAACTGCCGCAGGCTGCGATCTTTTGATCTTGATTTTCAGGTTCAAAACAAAGATCAAAAGATCGCAGCCTTCGGCAGCTCCTACAGGGTTTTGTGTTTGATGTGGCGCCCTCTTTTGGTGCCGCACCGAAATGGCTAGACTGCGCGCCTTCCTGACTGGATCGCCACCATGTTGCTGATGCTCTATCTGATTGCCATCACCGCTGAAGCCATGACCGGCGCGCTGTCTGCCGGCCGTCGTGGCATGGACTGGTTTGGCGTGGTGCTGATCGCCTGCGTCACGGCATTGGGCGGCGGTTCGGTGCGCGACGTACTGCTCGGACACTACCCGCTGACGTGGGTCAAACACCCGGAGTACCTGGTGCTGACCTCGGTCGCAGCAATGTTCACAGTATTCACCGCCCGCTGGATGCGTCACCTGCGCTCACTGTTTCTGGTGCTCGACGCCGTCGGCCTGGTGGCGTTCACACTGATCGGCTGCATGACCGCACTGGAAATGGGCCACGGCATGTTGGTCGCCTCGGTCAGCGGTGTGATCACCGGCGTCTTCGGCGGCATCCTGCGCGATATCTTCTGCAACGACATCCCGCTGATCTTCCGCCGAGAACTCTACGCCAGCGTCTCGTTCGCGGCAGCGTGGTGCTACATGCTTTGCCTGTATCTGAACGTGCCGGGCGAGCAGGCGATCCTCATCACCCTGTTCGGCGGCTTCCTGCTGCGGTTGCTGGCGATCCGCTTCCACTGGGAAATGCCCAAGTTCGTTTACAACGATCAACCGTAACGCGATCCCTGTGTAGGAGCTGCCGCAGGCTGCGATCTTTTGACGTTCAAGATCAAAAGATCGCAGCCTGCG
>NZ_RWIL01000116.1:0-5597 GCF_009764635.1 Pseudomonas sp. PB103
CCGTTGTTCCTCGTGCTGTACAGCGGCGCTCGTCGACGGCCGCGAAAGCGGGTCAACGTACGCGAAATTCTGGAGGGGCGTAAACAACATCGACCAGCAGAGCTGGCCGATGTGTGAAGCGATCAGCTGTAATTAAACGACTGGAGCACGCCAGTCATCGGAACCCGAAGTACCGGATACTTCGTGGGTCCAGGTGATTTTACGGTAGATGAACTGCACTTCTTCCAGGTGGGTGAAGTGCGAGTTGCCCGGATCCTGGCAGTTGTGCATTTTGTTGTTGATGGCGCCATAGGTAATCATGAACGATGAATATTATCGAAGTCATCGGCTTTCGGAGTTGCATGTATCCCTTTCGCTTCTTGAGCGCGGTAGTACGCCTCAATCGTCAACGATGGATCGATACGCGCTTTTACGATGCAGGGTTCTTTTTGCCATGGATATTCCTGCAACTGTTTGGCCAGAGCCTTCTGGCCACCTGTGATCCATCCTTTCTCCGACTGATCTCTCCATCGTCGTGGGTTGCGGCCAGTTTTTACATCGTGGGCCACTGTCACGGGATCAAGATGGCGACTTTGCTCAAGCACAGGCAGGTCAGGCAGCGGCTGCGTGATATCCATGTAGCGCTGTAGACAATCCCAAAAAGCGAGTGTGTTGGCCTGATCCAACCCCAGCGAGTGAACCTTGGTCGCCAAGCAAATTTTGTTGTCGGTATAGCGATGATGCAGCCACAACGCGTAGTCGTGGGAGCCATAACCGCTTGGAAGCAGTTGCAGCACCGGATCGAATTCCTCAAAGGGGGCGACGAAGAGTCGACGGAAGCGACGCTTGAAGCGGAGCATACCGTCCAGGCGGTTGAACTCGCTTCCGTCGTGGGTGTTCAAGTTGCTGTAAACCCAGAGCACGCAATTGAAGCCAACAGCACCCAAAAAGTAAAGAAAGGTACCGAACCATAAGTAAATATGTAGCTTATCACTACCCCATAGCGCCCCTGTCTGTGAGTAGGCAGATATGGATAATGTAAAAAAACCTATTATTTGTAAGTAATGAACGGCTCTTTTTCCGCTCATGTAAAGAGCGAGTGAGCTAATCATTAGAGCGACAACTAGAAATGATGACACTAAAATCAGAAATGCATTGAAGTCTTTACGTCCGGTATTAGGTAGAAACTCAACTATGAGTCCCGTCCCCCAAAGAACCCATATGAAGAAAAAACACATCATTTTACATGCAAGAATAATCTGTGGAATCTTGCTTGAGTTTTGAAAGCGCCAGCGCTTGGCATCGCAATATGCTTCTTCCTCTTTTCCTTGCTTATGTTGTCGCTGATATATATATTGCTCTTCACCTTGCAACTGGTTACTTGTCTCGGTCGCAGGTTCTAAGTTGGCGTAGTGACCAAAGGCTAGATGCGTGTCAAAGTTTCCTGACCTATTAGCATCCTCAGCCCATTTCGGAGGAGGTAATGGTGAATCGCTATTGCTGCGATAGACACCTGTTGTATAAGGGGCGTTTATTTTAGCAGTCATAGAGAAAACTCGGTTGTTTCAATCTGCCAGTAAGGCGGTGCATCGGATCGCGGGTCATCCGATGGCAAACGTCGGTTGGCCTCTGTAAAAGCTGTCCAGTTTTTTGGGCTTGGTTGCGGTAGCACCAACCGATCGGTTGCGTGGTCGGAATTTAACTCAAATTGAGCGCTGACTTTCAAGCCTTGGGTTACGCGCACACGATGCCGGTCTAGAGGGCTAAGCTGGACAATGGGCAGGGCGGAGGGGAGAACATATAGCACGCTAGTAGAATCTAGTAAAAGGCCTGCCAGTTTCGGTGGAGCAGCCGGAACTCGGTTATAGCGTTTAACATCGAAAGAACCACTAATGCGCAGTTGGCTCTGAAACTCTTGGGCGATCAACTGGAATTTTTGATCATTTTCAAACATGGACAGTAACGGGGAGCTGAGGACGATGGCCCAATCATGTTCGGCCAGTGCTTGCCTCCCGGGCATAACACATTGAGTCCCTGAGTTAGGCAGAGGATTGCGATAGTTTTCTGCTTGTTGTAGCGCTTTGAGATGAGAGGTTGGTGCTTTTTTACGCCAATCAGCCAGCCGCTGTACGAATATTTGTGGCTTCCCGATAATACCAAGTAACTGCTTGTAGGCGATCTCCGGGTCTTTTAGGTTTGCGAAACGCTGGCCATTACCCAGAGCTTTATCGAGTATTCCTGTTTCTGCAAACTGAAGGCCAAATGGCCCTTTTTTTATCACTATTTCTATGTCGGTATCGGTTAGTAGGTTGGCTGCAATAGTTGCTCCAATAGTTAAGATCATTCCCACTGCCAGAACATAGGGATTTATAACAATTCCAAGACCATAGGCTGCCCACAAACCACCACCCGCAGCTGCTACCGCGTATGCAGCCGCCGCATCCGTATCTCCCTGTTTGAGCGCTCGGTAGCTATCCCAGCCGCTAAGGGAAGCTCCTAATAAAGTCGCACCGCCACCAACCGCACGTAGTAAGGGAAGCTTGGGGCTGCCTGTTTGTTTTTCCAAATTAAGCGCCCAACGAGAAGAAAGAGTTTTTACGTCAATTCTCGGTTTGGTTATGTAATTTGTTGTATATGAACCGAATAGCAGTTTGCTATGGCTACCTAAAGCCGCTATTAAATCAACAGCTGCACTAATGACACCGACTGTCCCACGATCTTCCTCTCCTCCGGATTGAAGGCTCGCGTTAGCATCTATCTGAACTAAAAGGTTGTAAGTTGCAAATGCCACCATCAACGTAGGCACGGCTTTGTTCTTTTCCATTGTCTGGGTCAAAGCACCAAAACGAACTCGGAATTCACTGTAGTTGGCCAAGTCTGCATTCCCCTTTGGGATCGCAATGACCGTGACATTGCGCAATGCAGGCTGGCCTGCTGTTGAGCCGCGCGGACTAGTACTTCCCACAGTTGTGCCGGACTGATTGTGAAGCGTTGCGTAACGGTAACTTTTGCGAGTGAGTGCCTGGCGTTCGACGTCAGTAAGTCCGCCACGCAGTCCTGCACCCTGCACACCGATGACAACATACTCTTGAGCCAGTGCCTGACCGTAAGGCATCAACTTGATTTCGTTAATTTTTGGCGAAAGTGCAGCCAAGGTTACAAGTGTAGGGGAAAACAAGCGATCAAACTGGATCTTTGACGCATTCTGGGACAAACGACCGATCTGAGCCACGACGCTGGCACCGAAGTTATCGAGTAAGTCTGCGAGGAAATATGCAAAACCTTTTCCGGCGCTGGGCTGGTCAACTTCGCCAGTTAACGATGCCGTCAGCATCAATGTACTCAATCCCATGGCTTCCGGTACTGGCGCCTGCCCACTGTTGCACATGGATTTTAGACGTTTGACAAGTTCTGGAAGTTGCTCAGCGGTTTTTGCTAGCAGCAGGCTACCCAGTGGGTGCTGTCCTTGCAGCAGACTTTGTACAAGTCGATTAATGGAACCGGTCAGTTCCATATAACCTTTTCCGGTATACATTACATCGCTTCTCTCGGGTACCTGATTAAGAGCATCTAGGGCCAGGGTCAATAGGCTATAGGGCTCGACTAAGCCGTCATCATTCCGATAGCACCAGTCGAGAAGTATTGGTTGTAGTTGTTTGTCCAATACATCGACAAGTATCGACAGTCTTTTTTCCAGCTTCTCACGGGACTTTTCACGTTCTTCTTCGAATACCACCGCTTGCAATTTGGGTAGGTCGACTTCGTCTATTAGATCTGCAAGAGGGCCTGCCAGTGTGCTGTATAAAACCTGTGCATATCGCCCGTGGGATTGGTGAGGGACCAAGGCATTAAGGGTTTGCAGATAGTCGACGCATTCCTTTACCTGTGAAGTCGCATGACGAAGGGCGAACAACGGATCATCCAGAATCATGCCAATCAGATGCGGGTAATCCCGCAGCCCCTTTTGAGCCAGCAAGTCCTCTCCCGCCTCCAAGGCTGGCAGGGCTGGCGGTGGCGTGCGTTCGATTTTTTGAGCAAGTTCTTCTTTGCGCTTTTGCAGCTTCATGATTAACGCATCGGGTTTAAAGGCTGCGAAGTCCGGCGTGAAATCCGCAGGATCTTCCATCGCTGCTTCAATGCTGAAATCCCGAGAGCGCAGACCCTTGGTCAGTTTTTTGATCGGAGTTGCGGGATGAATCTGAGTAGCTTTCCAGTGCGTGGTTTCACCCGCTGTTGCCGCCCAAGCGGAGGCCATATTTTGGCTACGGGCCTTTATGCGGTTTGGGTCTTCTTCCAGCCAGGTGATGTATTCCCACGTCCATGAGACTTCACTGAACGCCATGCTCAATTGTCGACCGACAAAGCGGCCTTGAAGGAACATCGGTACCAAGATCAGTTGCTGCTTGACGCCCACCGGCTCGCGGTTATCGGCGTTGCCTTTTTTTTCTGCGACTTTACGCCAATGGGTTAAATCGACTTCGGACAGTTGCCCTTTGCCGTCGGTGACCAGTTCACGCCACACCTTGTTGTTCTGAAAAACGTAGACGCGGCCCGCACGTGGTACACCGCCCTGAAGAGTTTCATTGAGCTTGTCGTGTCCCGGCAGGCGGGCGAGAGGTGTGATCGCAAGCAAGGTGTTTTGCTGGTACTTGTCCAGCTCTTCGGTGGTCTTCGCGTCCACCATGATCGGAATCTGTAACTTGCCGCCATCTGTGCGTTCTACGTTAAGCGCCAGCCGCGATTTTTGATCGTTCTCGTAGTCGGTCTTCTTGCGCGTCCCTTCAGTGATGGACTTGTCCTTGAACTCACTCATGCCTTGTCCTCTGGCCCCAGCAATTGCAATTGGCTACCTAAATCGGGATCTCCCCACACATCGACGATGAGCGCTTCTTTGCCCTTTTCGCTGGTGGTTCTCGGTGCTGCCGTGTTGATAGGGGCATTCCCCAGCGTTTTCCCCACGGGCGCGGTGTCCGCCGGCTTGGGAGGGACAGGAAGTATTGCAGCAGCGCCTGTTCCGCTTCCGGGCCCACCTCCGGAGTTCAGGTTGATCACCGGCCCGCTCAGTGTAACGCCACCGGCATCGATCTTGATAAAGCTGCCCCCACCGATCAGCGTCAGCTCTGCTCCCGCTTCCAGCACGACCTTGATGCCACTATCAAGGTGAATCTCCTGCCCCGCATCCATGAACTGCCCAGTACCAATCTTGATGTGCTGATTCACCCCAACCGTCAGGTGATCACTGGCCTGCGCCTCAACCTTGCGATCTTCATAAACCGTGTGATGTTCTTCAGCCTTGAACTCGGTGTAGCTGTTCTTTTCAACCGTGTCGTGACGCTCGTTGCCAACCCGAATCTTCTGGTCGTGCTCGATGTTCTCGTCCCAATCCCGCTGGGCATGCAGATAAATCTGCTCCTGACCTTTTTTGTCTTCGATGCGCAGTTCGTTGTAACCGCCACCGCCCATCGAGCTCAGGGTCTTGAACGTCGTGCGGGTCTTGTTCGCCGGCAGTGCGTACGGGACGGTGTTTTCCTTGTGGTACAGGCAGCCGCTGATCAGCGGCTGGTCGGGGTCGCCTTCAAGGAAGGTGACCAGCACTTCCATGCCGATGCGCGGGATGG
>NZ_RWIL01000117.1:0-2037 GCF_009764635.1 Pseudomonas sp. PB103
TGCATTACGATTTTGGGAACCTATTTGGCGGAAAAGTTGCAGAACTTGAAATTGTCTTCCCCGCCTGACCTGCTCTACCCCGATATCATCGAATGGTCAAAACCACTGCCACCCGAGCAATGGGCGAAGCGTTCCCCAGAACTGGAAGAAGCCATCGCTAAGCGTGAAGCCGAATTAGCCGCACAAACGGCTCAAGCATCAGCATGATGATGAGTTGCTATATAACCCAGGGCCACGCATGAGCACACCTCCAGCAGGCACCACAAAAAACCGGCTATTGTCGCGCAATGACTATTTGGCGCCGCGGCCCCTCCCTACAGGTCAAAAACCCTCGGATGTGCTGAACACCATATGGCAGAAGAACGACGTATTTCTAGATGTCGGAAATTACACCGTCGGGTCCACGGTAATGGTCATGTGGCCAACACTAATGCTATTTTTATCTCTGGCCTTTGGTTTTAGAAATATTTCACCGGATCTCAGTGTTTTTATTCTTATTGGAGGTGGGATCATTATCGGAATTCCATCCATGATTCTGGTGCAGGGTTTGTTACGTCCAGTACCTTTACCGATACGATTCAACCGCCAGCGACGTGAAGTATGCGTCCCGCGAGAGGGTGGCGAATACTGGATAGTCCCTTGGGAAGGCGTAACAGCAGCTGCTACCCAGCACTCCTCGGTGAGCCAGGCGGGTAAAGCCACCATGGGCTTGTTGGTTATCGGTTTTGAAAACCCTGATCCACAGGCTAAAGAAGATAACAAGCATTTTTCGCTAGGCTTCAACTGTGGCGGTGGCACCACCGCTATGGCGCTTTGGGAGTGTATGCGTAGCTACATGGAAATTGGTCCAGATTCTGTTGAGGACCAGACGGCTCGCTTCGACAGGTCCAAAGGAATATGGGCTACCTATTTCAACGATCTTAAGAAAGCCGCGAAGTTACGAGGATGGTTTGTAACCGTATTGTGGGAAGGTTTTTGCGGGATTTTCGTTTTCAATACGCTGCTGATCGACGTACTGGAACGCTGGAAACTGAATCCCCCACCCGACCTCCACTATCCCGACATTATCGAATGGTCAAAACCATTGCCACCCGAGCAATGGGCGAAGCGTTCCCCTGAATTGGAAGAAGCTATCGCCAAGCGTGAAGCCGAATTAGCCGCACAAGCGGCTCAAGCATTCGCTTGATGATCAGTAGCTTTATAACCTGGATCCACGGATGAGTACGCCACCTGCAGGCACCACAAAAAAACGTTTGTTTTCGCGCAACGACTATCTGGCGCCGTTGCCCATCCCAACCGGTGAAAAGCCCTGTGATGTGCTCAACACCATCTGGCGAAAGAACGAGGTTTTTCTCGACATTGGCAACTACAGCATCGGCTCGGCTGTGATGGTTATCTGGCCGATGGTAATGCTTTTTGCGCTTCTGAATTACATCACGCCTGACCCTCTGATATGGGGAGGAGGATTAATTATCGTGGGAATCCCTATCTTGCTTGTGATTCAGGGCCTACTACGCGATGTCCCCTCACCCGTGCGGTTTAATCGACAACGTCGTGAAGTATGTCTGCCGCGAGAGAATGGCGAATATTGGCTGGTGCCTTGGGAAAGCGTGACGGCGGCAGCGACTCAACATTCCTCAGTAAGCCAAGCTGGTAAAGCTACCATGGGCTTGTTGATCATTGGCTTTGAAAACCCAGACCCCCAGGCCAAAGAGGACAACAAACATTTTTCATTCGGTTTCAACTGCGGCGGCGGTTCCACAGCAATGGCGTTGTGGGAGTGCACACGCAGCTACATGGAAGTAGGACCGGACGCCGTACCCAATAGCCGGGTAGGTTTCACGCCCTACGAAAAAACGCAAATCGGCTCGCTCATGATCGACCTGCGTAAGGGCGACCTGATAGGTGTTATATGGGGGGTATTCTGCATCACGATTTTGGGAACCTATTTCGCTGAAAAGTTGCAGAACTTGAAATTGTCATCCCCCCCTGACCTGCTCTACCCCGACATTATCGAATGGTCAAAACCACTGCCGC
>NZ_RWIL01000118.1:0-62400 GCF_009764635.1 Pseudomonas sp. PB103
AGCCTGCGGCAGCTCCTACACCGATCCCCTGTAGGAGCTGCCGCAGGCTGCGATCTTTTGATCTTCAGGAACAGGCGACCTTGCGCGGCGGCAGCACTTGGCGTTCGCGAAATTCCAGATAGTGCTTAAGCACCTGCACCGGCGACTCGGTTTGCGGATAGTGACCGATGCCCGGCAACAACACCGTATCCGCATCCGGGATCAACTCGCGATAGCGCTCGACCATGTGCGCACCGGAGATCGGATCGACCTCGCCATCGATCACCCGCATCGGCACTTCGCCACGCTGCATCGCCGCGACCCAACGATCACGCTGCACCCGACGTTCCGGAATGTAGCTGATCAGTTTGTGCATGATGCGCGGCCCGCGATTGCTGTCGACCAGGCTCCAGAAATCATCCAGCTCACTTTCCGTCGGCCGGGTCTGCGGGCCGAAGATCTGGCGAAAACTCTTCACCAGCGCATCGCGGGTAAACGCGCGGCCGATCATCCAGCCCAACGGGCTCAGCAACAGTTTTTGCATCAGCACCGGACGATGGGTTTCCGGAAACAGGCCACCGTTGAGGAACACACAACTGGCGATTTCGATGCGGTCTTCGTAATGCCGGGCCAGCAGTTCTTGCGCAACGCTGTCGCCGTAATCGTGCGCCAGCACATGCACCGGTTGCTCAACCTGCAGATGCGCAAGCAATGCCTGCTGCAAATCCGCCTGTTCCAGCAAGCTGTAGGTGTGGTTGATCGGCTTGGCTGAATCACCAAAACCGAGCATGTCACAGGCGATCACGCGATAACGCTGGGCCAGTGGCTGCCACAGGTAATGCCAGTCCCAACTGGCGGTCGGAAAGCCATGGATCAGCAACAGCGGCTCACCCTGCCCGGTCGTCCAGTAACGGATCGGCTGGCCACGAAAGACAAACGTCTGGCTGCGTTTACGCCAGACACACAGAGGAATCTCGGCAAGAGGCATTAGAGTTTATATCCCGGGTCTTGTTTATCGAGTTTGCGCAGCAGCGCCGGCCAGGCCAGCGCGCCCCCCATGCCTTGAGCACTTTTGGTGACGCCGGCGATCATCGCTTTGGCGCCTGCCAGGACTTGCGGTTCGATGGCGATGAGTTCAGCCCCGCCGGTCTGCGCCATCACCTGAATGTCGCAGGCGCGCTGGAAGGTGAACATCATCAGAAAGGTGTCGGCGATGGTGCTGCCACAGGTCAGCAGACCGTGGTTGTGCAGCATGAGGAAATTGTTCTCGCCGAGATCGGCCTGCAGGCGCGCCTTCTCTTCATGGTTCAGCGCCACGCCTTCATAGGAGTGATAGGCCAGGCTCGACAGCACGAACAATGATTGCTGGCTGATCGGCAATACGCCCTGCTTTTGCGCCGACACCGCGACACCGGACGCGGTGTGCGTATGCAGCACACACACCACATCGTGCCGCACTTCGTGCACGGCGCTATGAATGGTGTAGCCGGCAGGGTTGATCTCGTACGGGCTATCCATGAGTTTGTTGCCGGCCTGATCGACTTTCACCAGGCTCGATGCGGTGATCTCATGGAACATCAGACCGAAAGGATTGATCAGGAAATCTTCGGTGCCCGGCACCTTGGCGGAAATATGGGTGAAGATCAGATCGTCCCAGCCATGGGCGGCGACCAGACGATAACAAGCGGCAAGATCGACACGGGTCTGCCATTCCGCAGCGCTGACCTGGTCTTTGACATTAAGGGACGATTGGACGGGGGCTACGCTCACTGTATGCACCTCTGCGTTCTTATTGTTCTGCACGTGTGAGCAGTCTAGTCAGGCGCAGGCAATCGCGTAGTTGCATTGGCAGCCAGCTTGATGACTGACCGAGTCAGCCCAGCAAACAGCCTGGATCCGCGTCAAAGCAACGACGCCAGCAAAGGAGCTGCGAACAGGTTGAGCAAACCGGTGAGGACCATCACCAGCCCGGCGACAGAGCCTTCTTCACCGCCCACTTCATGTGCCCGGCTGACGCCGGCACCGTGCGCGCCCACCCCAAACAGCGCGCCACGCGCCAGGGCGCTGCGCAACGGCAGCCACTTGAGCAGCACGCCGCCGAGCATCGCCCCGAACACGCCGGTGAACATCACGAACACGGCAGTCAGCTCCGGCACACCGCCGAGGTTTTGCGCCAGCGGCATGGCGAACGGCGTGGTGATCGAACGCGGCACCAGTGACATCGTCACCGAACTGTCGAGCGCCAACGCTTTCGCCAATCCGAACGAGGTGCCGATCGATGCCGCGCTGCCCGCCACCATGCCCAGCAACAACGCCGACCAGTGCCGCATCAACAAACGCCGTTGCTGCCAGATCGGTACGGCGAAGGCCACGGTCACCGGGCCGAGCACCAACATCAGCCAATGGGTGTTGCTGGAATACTCGGCATAGGCGGTGTGCAGCGGCACGGCGAGCGCCAGCAGCAGCGCCGGCACCAGAATCAGCGGCGACAACACGTAGCGACCGGTGCGCCGATAAATCCAGCGGCTGAACAAGTACGCCAACAAGGTGAAGGCCAGCCAGAACATCGGCATCCATTCAAGCTTCATGGGAACGCCTTGCGCGCACGGCCAATTCCACGGTGAACGCGGTCACCAGCATCACCATCAAGGTGCTGGCGGCGATCACCAGCAAAATCCGCCAGCCGTCGTTGCGCAGCAGCGCGCCGTAATCGAGCAGGCTCATCAACGCCGGGATAAAGAACAACAGCATCTCGGCCATCAGCAATCCCGCGCCCAATTGCAGCGCCGCCGGTTTGACCCAGCCGAACGCGAAGGCCAGCAGCAACAGCGCCATGCCGATCACGCCGCCGGGAATCGGCCACGCCAGCCAGGCGGCGAGTTGGCAGCCGAGCAGATAGAGACCGAGCAACACGGCGAGTTCGGCGAGTAAACGGGAGAAATGCTTGAGATTTGCGACATTCATGAGATGGGCTCCTTACAGAGGCCTATTTTACGAAGCCACCTGCCATCTCTGAAGCGAATTGTTAGACTCAAAGCCATTCCAAAACGGAATCAGGCTTATGGAATTCAAACAGCTGCGCAGTTTTGTCGAAGTCATGCATCAGGGCGGATTTACCCAAGCGGCGAAAACCCTGCACATCAGTCAATCAGCGGTTAGCAAGCAAGTCGCGCAATTGGAGCAGAGCCTCGGCACACCGCTGCTTGAGCGTCTCGGTTCGCAGTTGCGCCTGACCGCCGCCGGTAGCGTGGTCTTGCAGCGGGCCGAAGGCATGCTGCGCTTGCGCAATGAGTTGCTGGTCGAGTTGGACGACCTCAGTCATCTGGCCCGTGGCGAGTTGCGACTGGGCCTGCCGCTATTGGGCAGTGACGCGTTGTTCGCCGGATTGTTTGCCGAATATCGCCGGCGCTACCCGAACATCAGCGTGCAATTGCTCGAGGGCGGCAGCCGCAACATCGAGCAAGCTGTGCTCAACGGGGAACTGGAGCTGGGTGGCAGTTTGTTGCCGAAGGATCCGCAATTCGACTGTCAGCCGTTTTGCGACGAGAAACTCGATGCGCTGCTGCCCGTCGATCATCCGTTGGCAGATCGCGGCGAGATCGGCCTGGACGAACTGGCCGATACACCGTTCCTGCTCTATCAGCGCAGCTTCGTGCTCAACGATCGCTTGCTGCAGGCATGCCAGCAAATGGGCTTTACGCCGAAGGAAGGCGGGCGCAGCGGTCAGGCGGACTTTCTCGCGGCATTGGTGGCAGCCGGGCAAGGCGTGGTGTTGTTGCCCAGCGTGGTGGCGCGCGGGCTGGTGCGGCCAGGCGTGGTGCGCCTGACCTTGCGTGCGCCGGACTATCTGCGCTGGGACATTGCCTTCATCTGGCGTCAGGGCGCCTATCTGTCGAATGCTGCGCAGGCGTGGCTGGCACTCCTGCGCGAGCGGCCGATCAGCCCTTGAGGGTGTCGATCAACTGCGCCAGCCAAGGCTCGGCGTCGGTTTCCGGGGTCACGCTTTCGCTGGCGTCGATGCGCAGCATGTCCTGCACCTCACGCACGCCCAGTTCGCGGAACAGTTCGCGCATCTGCTCGCCACCGCCGCAGAAGGTGTCGCCATAGCTGGCGTCGCCCAACGCGATCACCGCACCCGGCAAACCGCGCCAGGCTGCCGGCAATTGATCGCGGATCGCCGAATACAGCGGTTGCAGGTTGTCCGGCAACTCGCCCATGCCGGTGGTCGAGGTCACCGCGAGGAAGGCTTCGGGGCCGAACGCTTGAATGTCGGCCAGGCTGGCGCGCGAGTTGTAGAAGGTCTCAAAGCCAGCGGCTTTCAACAGGTTCTGGGCGTGGCGGGCGACTTCTTCGGCGGTGCCGTAGACCGAACCGGAGAGGATGGCGACTTTCATCAATCTGATCCTGAAACTGAAAAAATGAGCGGCGATAGTAGCAGCCCAGGCTGCAAGCCTGCGATTGGATCTCATCTACCGATAATGGCCAGTAGACAGCGCCGACGGTTCTTCTAGAATGCGAGCCTTCGGCCAATCTGAACGGACTCACAGATGATCAATGCCCGTTTGCTGCAAATGGTGATCAACGCGTCTAACGACGGCATCGTCGTAGCGGAACAGGAAGGCGAGCAGGACACGATCCTGATTTACGTCAACCCGGCCTTTGAAAGAATGACCGGCTACAGCAGTGAAGAAATTCTTTATCAGGATTGCCGCTTTCTGCAGGCCGGAGACCGCGACCAGCAAGCGCTGGCGGCGATTCGCGAGGTGTTGCGCAACAAGGGCTCGTGCCGGGAAATCCTGCGTAATTATCGCAAGGACGGCACGCCGTTCTGGAATGAGCTGTCGCTTTCGACGGTAACAAACGCTGACGACGGGCTGACCTATTTCGTCGGTGTGCAAAAGGATGTGACGGTTCAGGTCAAGGCTCAGCAGCGCGTCACACAGCTCGAAGCCGAGGTCGCAGCCCTGCAAGCAGAGCTGGCTGAACTGAAAGCGACGAACGGTTCAAACAAAACAGCGAACTAATTGTCATTAACTACAATCACCAATGACTTTGTAACTATATCTTTCGAGTTAGCCATGCAGCGCGACGCCCTCCTCACTCAGGATGAGCTGGATTTCATCCAGACCATGCAGCACAACCCGCAACTGAACGTGCGGGATGCGACGTCGAGTCTGCTGGTCAATGGCGGTTCGCAGATCCGTGATTTGCTCACGCGCCTGGCTGCTCACGAGCAAGTGACCATCCAGGCCAACTTCGAAAACCAGCAGATGACGTTCCCGCTGCATCTGGTGGAAGACGAGTTCCACGCCCTGCATTTGCGCCTCGGTGTGCCGAGCATCTACGAAGATGGACCGATGGTGCGGCCATGGCGACTGACGCTGGAAGAACCGGTGGCACTGGAAAACGCCAAAGGCCAGCCGGGCATGCTGTGGGTGCACGAGGTGTCACACAAGGGCGTGCTGGTGGAAGTGCGCAACAAGATCAAACCGCCAAAACATTTCGCCCAGTGGTTCAGCCCATCGGGTTATGAACGAATCGCCCTGCGTGGTCACTTCGAGCGGGAAACCGAGCAAGGTTTCTTCGCCTACGAACTGAGCCAGACCGATGCGGATGAAACCGAGCGTCTGCGCCAGTTCATCCTGCAACAACACCGCCTGACCCATCCTGCCCTGCACACCTGAGTTTCAGGTATCGAGTTTCCCCGCGAGAAATTGCGTCAGGCGCTGACGCATGGTCGCGCCTTCATTGCCCAGGCAACCGATCGAAGACCCGGCCAGGCTGTCCTGCGCCAGGTCCGCGGCATCGCCGGCCAACAACACCTGACAATCCAGACTCAGCGCCAAACGATTCAAACGTCGCGGCAATTCGGCGGCCGGGGCATGATTGGAAAACAGTACCAGCGCCTGCGGCTTGATCTTTTCGCAAACCAGCGTCAACTCATCGAACGGCTGACCGCTGGTCAACACCCGCACGCCTGATTCGCTGCCGCTCAAAAACAATGCAGCGACCAACAATTCCAGCTCCCGACACTGACCGGCCAGCGCACTGACGACAATCTTGCGCGGCTGCGCGCTGCGTAACGCAATGATGCGCTGCAGCACGCGTGTTCGCAGGTAGCCGTCGAAGAACAGCCACTCACTGGTTTGCCCGAACGCCTCTTGGCGCTGCAGCAGTTGCCGCCACAACGGCAGGAGAATGTCCTGAAACACCACGGGTAGCGAGTAGGAAGAAAAGATCTGGCCATACACGCGATCAAGCTCAAGGTCGTCGAATGAGCTGACCGCACGCTGCACCTGATGCTGCCACTGCAGGTAGTCGGCTTGCACAAGGTCATCGGGAATCAGGTGCGCGAGGACTTTCAACGGCTCGGTCTTGGCGAGAATCTTGCCGACCTTGCTGACGGCCACGCCACGGTCGATCCACTCGACAATGCTGCGCACACGCTCGATATCGGTCATGGAATAGAGCCGATGCCCACTTTCGGTGCGTGTCGGCTCAATCAAACCGTAGCGGCGCTCCCAGGCACGCAGCGTGACCGGGTTGACGCCGGTCAGCCGCGACACTTCACGTATCGGGAAGAGATCTTCGCGTTCAAGCGCGACAGATGCCTGCGCAGCAGGGCTTGCGTCCGTCATGACGGGCATATTGCGGTCAATGTCCATTTGATTGAATTGGATCCCATTCTAGCTGCAATGCCTCATTCAGGTTCAAGCGATGAAATGCGACGAAAGTCGCTGGTTAAATCGCGAAATTCAGGAATAATCCTTGCTTGTAAAAACGCAGGCCACCACCCCGGCCTTCGTCTGGCGAAGCCCCTACCCGGAGCGACGCATAAGCAATACGGAGATACACAATGTCTACTTCCCCCGTCACGCTGATGGTTGCGCGTCGCGTCGCCGACGGCCGCTATCAGGATCTGATGGCCTGGCTGCGCGAAGGCGAGCAACTGGCCACCGACTTTCAAGGTTATCTCGGCTCTGGCGTGCTCGCTCCGCCGCCCGGCGATAACGAGTTTCAAATCATCTTCCGCTTCGTCGATGAACAGACCCTGCATGCCTGGGAGCATTCGGCTTCGCGCACGGCCTGGCTGGATCGCGGCAGCGATCTGTTTGCGCACCCGAAGGAACATCGGGTCAGCGGCATCGAAGGCTGGTTCGGTGCGGTCGGTCAGCGGCCGCCACGCTGGAAACAGGCTGTAGCGATCTGGCTGGCGTTCTTCCCGGTGTCGCTGCTGTTCAACTTCGTGCTCGGCCCGCTGCTCGCTGATATGAGTCTGCTACCGCGAGTTTTTATCAGCACGCTGTGCCTGACGCCACTGATGGTTTACTTCTTTATTCCGTTGTCGACGCGGTTGCTGGCCAATTGGTTGAACAGCGTTCCAGTGCGACGGTTGCCTGCGGAACCCTCTACGCAGAATCGGTGAAAGATCGCAGCCTCGTTGCACTCGTCAGCTCCTACAGGAATGTACGCAATCCAGTGTAGGAGCTGCCGCAGGCTGCGATCTTTTCAGGCGCGTCGCTGTTATAGTTTTTGCTCCACCCGCGATGCGAGCCGTTCATGTCCACTTCCGCAGCCCCGATCCTCATCACCGGCGCCGGCCAGCGTGTCGGTCTGCATTGCGCACAGCGTTTGCTGGAAGACGGCCATCGTGCCATTTTCACCTACCGCACTGAACGCCCCGGCGTGCAATCGCTGCGAGACCTGGGCGCCATCGGCCTGTTCGCGGACTTCGCCAGCGAAACCGGGATTCTCGCCTTCATCGACGAACTGAAAAGCCATACCGACAGCCTGCGTGCCATCGTGCACAACGCCTCCGAGTGGCTGGCCGAAACGCCGGGCAGCGAGACCGAAGCCTTCACCCGCATGGTCAACCTGCACATGCTCGCGCCCTACCTGATCAACCTGCACTGCGCCGATTTGCTCCAACGCTCGACACCGGCCGACATCATCCACATCAGCGACGACGTCACCCGCAAAGGCAGCAGCAAACACATCGGTTATTGCGCCAGCAAAGCCGGGCTCGACAGCCTGACGCTGTCCTTCGCCGCCCGCTATGCGCCGACAATCAAGGTCAACGGCATCGCACCGGCCCTGCTATTGTTCAATCCCGACGACGACGCGGCGTACCGCGCCAAGGCGCTGGCGAAATCCGCGCTGGGCATCGAACCCGGCAGCGAAGTGATCTACCAGAGCCTGCGCTATCTGCTCGACAACCCTTATGTCACCGGGACGACCCTGACCGTCAACGGCGGACGGCACGTCAAATAACGCTGCCCCGCGAGGATGTTGCATGCCACTTTCCCTGCCCGAAAATTACCGCGAAATCCTCATTGGCCTCGGTGAAGATCCTGAGCGTGAAGGACTGCGCGACACCCCGGTACGTGCGGCCAAGGCCATGCAATACCTGTGTCACGGTTATGAGCAAAGCGTTGACGAGATCGTCAATGGCGCACTGTTTGCCTCCGACAGCGACGAGATGATCATCGTCGCCGACATTGAACTGTACTCATTGTGCGAACATCATCTGCTGCCCTTCATCGGCAAGGCCCATGTGGCTTACATTCCGACGGGCAAGGTGCTGGGCCTGTCGAAAATCGCGCGTTTGGTGGACATGTTCGCCCGACGCCTGCAGATTCAGGAAAACCTCACCCGGCAAATTGCCGACGCGGTGCAACAAGTCACCGACGCTGCCGGCGTCGCCGTGGTCATCGAAGCCAGACACATGTGCATGATGATGCGCGGCGTTGAAAAACAGAATTCGACGATGAACACCTCGGTCATGCTCGGCGCCTTCCGCGAGTCGAGCAACACCCGCCAGGAGTTCCTGCAATTGATTGGACGGAGCAAGTAAATGCCACAACTTCAGCCGGGAATGGCGCGCATCCGGGTCAAGGATCTGCGCTTGCGCACCTTTATCGGGATCAACGAGGACGAGATCCTCAACAAACAGGATGTGCTGATCAACCTGACCATTCTGTATGCGGCCCAGGAAGCGGTGCGTGACAACGACATTGATCACGCATTGAACTACCGCACGATCACCAAAGCGATCATCGCCCACGTCGAGGGCAACCGCTTTGCGCTGCTTGAACGCCTGACGCAGGAGTTGCTCGACCTGGTGATGAGCAATGGTTCGGTGCTGTACGCCGAAGTCGAAGTCGACAAGCCGCATGCGCTGCGATTTGCCGAATCGGTATCGATCACGCTTGCGGCAAGCCGCTAGCTTCAAGCTTCAAGCGGCAAGCTGTAAACTTCGGTTCACCGCCACCCATCTTGCAGCTTGAAGCTCGTCGCTTGAAGCTGTCTCGCAGAGATTCCCATGAACGAGCAACAACGCCTCGAACTCGAAGCCGCCGCCTTCCGCCGGCTGGTCGCCCACCTGGACAGCCGCAAGGACGTGCAGAACATCGACCTGATGAACCTCGCCGGGTTCTGCCGCAATTGCCTGTCGAAGTGGTACAAGGCCGAAGCCGACGAGCGCCAGATCGAGGTCAGCCTCGATGACGCCCGCGAAGTGGTTTACGGCATGCCGTACGCCGAGTGGAAAGCCCAATTTCAGCAAGAAGCCAGCGCCGACCAGCAAGCGGCGTTCGCCAAAGGAAAAACCCATGAGTGACCTGAACACCCTGCGCGCCAGCCTGAAGAGCGGCGAACACGCTTTCGCCGACACCCTGGCTTTTGTTGCCGACGGTTACGACTACCAGCCGCAAGCCTTCAACAACGGTGGCGTGGAAAACGCCGCCGGGCAGAACGAAGGTTCGTGCAAGACCCTGGGTCTGGCGCTGCTGGAAGGGCTGAGCGATGAAGAAGCGCTGTTGGCGTTTGGCGAGCATTATCGCTCGGTGGTGGCGACGCCTGAGGGCAGCGATCACGGCAATATTCGGGCTTTGATCAAACATGGTCTGGCTGGCGTGAAGTTCACCGCCCAACCCCTGACCCGCCGCTGATCAAGATCAAAAGATCGCAGCCTTCGGCAGCTCCTACACTGATCTGATCGTTCCCACGCTCCGCGTGGGAATGCAGCCGGGGTCGCTCCGCGTCCCATCGGACGCAGAGCGTCCAGATAAGGCCTTCCCACGCAGAGCGTGGGAACGATCAGGCACAAAAAAACCGGCCAATCTGGCCGGTTTTTTTGTGCCTGCGATCTTAGAACGAAGCGTTCTGCAGACCATCCAGGTAACGCTCGGTGTCGAGTGCCGCCATGCAACCGGCGCCGGCCGAGGTGATGGCCTGGCGGTAAACGTGGTCAGCCACGTCACCGGCGGCGAAGATGCCTTCGACGCTGGTCGCGGTAGCGTTGCCGTCACGGCCGCCCTGCACCACCAGATAACCGTCTTTGAGGGTCAACTGGCCTTCGAACAGCGAAGTGTTCGGGGTGTGGCCGATGGCGATGAACACGCCGTCAACGGTGATTTCGTCGAAGCTGCCATCGTTGTTCTTCAGACGCGCACCGGTCACGCCCATGTTGTCGCCCAGGACTTCGTCGAGAGTGGCGTTCAACTTGAGGATGATCTTGCCTTCGGCGACGCGAGCGTTGAGCTTGTCGATCAGGATCTTCTCGGCGCGGAAGGTTTCACGACGGTGGATCAGGGTCACGGTGCTGGCGATATTGGCCAGGTACAGCGCCTCTTCCACAGCAGTGTTGCCGCCGCCAACCACAGCCACTGGCTTGTTGCGATAGAAGAAACCGTCGCAGGTCGCGCAGGCCGAAACGCCTTTGCCCATGAACGTTTCTTCCGACGGCAGGCCCAGGTAGCGAGCGCTGGCGCCGGTGGCGATGATCAGGGCGTCACAGGTGTAAGTCGCGCTGTCGCCGGTCAGGGTGTACGGCTTGGCAGCGAAGTCGACGGCGTTGATGTGATCAAACACGATCTCGGTTTCAAAACGCTCGGCGTGCTCGCGCATGCGCTCCATCAGCACTGGGCCGGTCAGACCATGGACGTCGCCCGGCCAGTTGTCGACTTCGGTGGTGGTGGTCAGCTGACCGCCAGCCTGCATGCCGGTGATCAGCAGTGGCTTGAGGTTGGCACGGGCCGCGTATACCGCAGCGCTGTAACCGGCAGGGCCGGAACCGAGAATAATCACTCGCGAATGACGGACTTCAGACATGACCTGCTCCTGTTGACCGGGCCGAAAAACAGACCCGGATCGCCGGACTGCCGGCGAGAATAAAAAAGGACTGTGGATAACCTTGGGGAAGGCGTGAGCTCGACAGTCCTGTAAAAAGTTGGGTGCAGCGTATCGAGGGGGGCAAGATTAAGGAAATACGGTTTAACAATCCAGCTCATAGGTCGACTCTATGCCGACGCACTGACGAGCTGGACGTCCGGCGATCCGAATCACTCATCCACACTGGCAGCGTATTTTTACCGGCCGCTGCATTTACCGTTGGCAGCTCTCGGCAAAATCGCTTGCTGGGGATAACTTGGACACCACAAAAAAATCACTTTTCTTAAAGGGAAAAACTTCCGGATTCCAGTACCTCAATTTCCCTGTAATTTTAACAGCCACTATATAGCCATGATGCGCAAGAAGTTGCGCAACTGCCCATAATAAAACACCCCCGGAAACCGCTACAGGCCTTACAGCCAAAGGCCTGCAGCCAAGTGCGCAAGAAGTTGCGCAGTACTGCGCAACTTCTTGCGCACTTTCCGCGGTTTCTCCGTGTCCAACTAATCTGCATGGATGAGGTACTTCACTTAAATCCTTGATCCGAAATGACTATCGAATCACTGGCATGAAAGTTGATATCTCAGAACTTACACGGACAGGCAATCGTGCCTGTTTAACGTGTCATTTCAAGCAAGGAGAGCATTCCCATGGCAACACCAGCGTACATGTCGGTCACTGGCGAAAAGCAAGGTCTGATCACCGCCGGCGCGTTCACCGCCGACTCGGTTGGCAACACCTTTCAGGAAGGCCACGAAGACCAGGTCATGGTTCAGGCTTTTACCCACGACGTGATCATCCCGCGTGACCCGCAATCCGGTCAGCCAACCGGTCAGCGCGTGCACAAGCCAGTTGTGATCACCAAGGTCTACGACAAGGCTTCGCCGCTGCTGCAGGCTGCTCTGACTTCGGGCGAGCGCATGAGCGAAATCGTTATCCAGTGGTACCGCACTTCGGCTCAAGGTACTCAAGAGCACTACTACACCACCAAACTGGAAGACGCGATCATCGTCGCCATCAACAACAAAATGCACAACTGCCAGGACCCGGGCAACGCGCACTTCACCCACCTGGAAGAAGTGCAGTTCACCTACCGCAAAATCACCTGGACCCACGAAGTATCCGGTACTTCGGGTTCCGATGACTGGCGTGCTCCAGTCGTCTAAGGACGGCTAAGCGTTACAACCATCGGCCAGCCCTGCTGGTCGATGTGATGGATGTCTTGCAGCGTTGATGGGCGGCCTCTCTTTCTCACCTGACCAAGGAACAGTCCAATGCGGCAAAGGGATTTGAAGTTCACGTTTTCCGTGTTGTCAGGGCAGATGGAGTTCGAGGTCGTAGAGTTCACGCTGGAAGAAGCCGTGTGTGAACCGTTTCGACTCACCATCGAGTTGGCCAGCCACAACCCGAACATCGATTTCGGCAAGGTTCTCGATCAGCCCTCATTACTCACGATCTGGCAAGGCGGCACGGCTGTGCGCCATGTCCACGGGCTGGTGTCCAGCTTCACTCAAGGCAAAACCGGCTTTCGCCGCACGCGTTATCGCGCCGTGGTCGAACCGCATCTCGCCCGCCTCGCCCTGAGTTCCAACTGGCGTATTTTTCAGCAGAAAAACGTCCCGGACATCATCAAGTCAGTGCTCAGCGAACACGGCATCCTCGACTATCAGCAACACATCAACGGCGAGCATCTGCCGCGCGAATACTGCACTCAGGTCGGCGACACGGACCTCTACCTGTTTGATCGGCTTTCCAGTGAAGAAGGCTTGTTCTATTTCTTCAAATGCAACGAAAGCACCCACACGCTGATTCAGGGCGACAAACTCTATGTGCAGGAGCGCATTCAAGGCGCTCCGGTGCTGTACACCACTGAACCGGCGGCGGACGCCACGCAGCCCGTGCTCTATGCGTTCAGTTACACCGAGAACGTGCGCACGGCCGAGCAGACGCAACGCGACTACACCTTCAAGCGCCCGACCTTCGACCAGCAACAGAATTTCACCGGCGATGACTTGCAACATCAGACGCCGAACTATGAACGCTACGATTATCCGGGTCGCTACAAGGTCACCTCGGCCGGCAAACCGTTCACCCAGAATCGCTTGCTCGGGCACCGTGGCGATGCGCGCATTGCCGTTGTCGAAGGCGACGATCCGCGCCTGATCCCGGGGTTCTCTTTTCAGCTCAGCGGCCATCCCCGGGAAGATTTCAATCGTTGGTGGCGATCGCTGAGGATCACCCACAAGGGCATCCAGCACGCCAGCCAGGAGGAAGAATCCGCCGGCGCGGATGTCGGCGTGAGCTATGACTTCGTCGCCGAAATCGTTTCCGAAGACACCGAATGGCGCACCCCGCCGATGCCCAAACCGATTATCGACGGGCCGCAGATCGCGACGGTGACCGGGCCGGACGGGGAAGAGATTTACACCGATGAATACGGCCGGGTAAAGGTCCAGTTCCCCTGGGACAGGGAAGGCAAGAACAACGAATTCAGTTCCTGCTGGGTGCGTGTGGCGCAGAACTGGGCAGGTGCGGACTGGGGCCATATGGCGATTCCGCGCATTGGCCAAGAGGTCATCGTCGATTACCTCGACGGCGACTGCGATCAGCCGATCATCACCGGTCGCACGTACCGGGCGACGAACATGCCGCCCTACCAACTGCCCAATCACAAGATTCTCAGCACCATCAAAAGCAAGGAATACAAGGGCACTCGGGCCAACGAACTGCGCATTGACGACACCACCAAGCAGATCAGTGCCGCCTTGATGAGTGATCACGGCAGCACCGCATTGCATCTGGGTTACCTGACGCATCCGCGGCCGAGCGGCGGTGAGCCGCGCGGCGAGGGTTTCGAGTTGCGCACCGATGAGCACGGTGCGCTGCGGGCGGCCAAGGGCCTGCTGCTCAGTACCGAGGAGCAAATGAACGCCAGCGGCGGGCACCTCAATCGCGGCTCGGTCATCCAGGTACTGGAAGCGGCGTTGAAACTGGCCAAGGACCTGGGGGACTACGCCCAGGACAACCAGGGTGTCGGCCATGACAAGGCACCGCAGCAAACCCTCAGCGATGCCGTTCGCGACCTCGGCAACGGCGCGAACGACGAGTCGGGCAAGACCAACGGTGGCCATCCGGCGATCGCCATGAGCGGTGAAGCCGGCATCGCGGCGGCATCCCCCAAGAGCATCACGGTGGCGGCGGGCGAGCATATCGACACCGTTGCCCAGCAAAATCAGCAACAGACCTCGGGGCAGAAGTTTGTGCTCAATGCCGGGACCGACCTGGGGATGTTTGCCCACAGCGGCGAAATGCGCCAGATCACCCATCAGGGCGCGATGCTGTTGCAGGCGCAGAAAAACAATATCCGCCTGGAGGCGGATCAGAGTGTGGAAGTCAGCGCCAGCAACCAGCACGTGCTGGTGTCGGCCAAAGAGCACATCACCCTGATGTGCGGCGGGGCCTACATCACCCTCAAGGGCGGCAATATCGAACTGGGCATGCCCGGCAACCTGATCGTCAAAGCGGCCAAACACAGCCTGCTCGGTGCGACCAGCCTGGAAGCCGAGCTGCCGAAATTCAAAGTCGGCGATACCCAGCGGCGTTTCATGCTCAAGCAAATTGACGGGACGTCGGCGATGCCCAACATGCCGTACAAAATCACCCTGTCCAATGGCGAAGTGGTCGAAGGCGTGACCGACGCTCAGGGCGCCACGCAGTTGTTGCAGAAAGACGTGATGAGCATTGCCAACGTCGCCATGCTCAAGCCCCCCGCCCCGGCAGCGGCAGGCGCGGCGGGAGGAGGCGCAGGGGCAGCCGCCAGTGCGGCCGGTGCTGGTGCCGCTGACGAGGCGGAGGAAATTGTGCAGTTTTTTGAATTCAAGGACGACCAGGGAGGCCCCGCGCCGCACCACTTCAAGGTGATGTCCGCCGGGGAAGTCGTGGCCGAGGGTTCCGGTGAGCGCACGCCGGAATTTCCTGCCGACCTGCAACTGGAACTGGAATCGTGGCCGGTGAAGGACAACCAAAATGCCTGATCTCATCACGCCACAGGTGCGCAAGCTCGCGGCCATCGGATACGGCGAAGCCTCGACGGACAACAACCCGCAGGAAGTGCGCGGCATTTGCTTTACGGTGACCAACCGCATGCGCGCCTGGGAGCTTGCCGATGTCGACAGCCTGCTCAGGGAGGCCGGCAGCGGCTACGTCGTTGCCACGAAGGGCAACAATGTCCGCTACAACCAACTCATGGCGGCTTCGGAAGCGGCCATCAATGCCGACCCGAACATGCGCTCGGCGGTAGAGAGTGCACGGGACGCGCTCGCCCAGCGCGGCAATGATCCCTCCAACGGCGCGTATTGGTGGGACGGTGTCGATATCAAGCAGTCGACCAACCCCCGACACTCTTCCGGGTTCCACTACGGCTCCCCCTCGCACAACATCTTTGGTGTGGCGCAAGTCACGAAGCCGGAGAAGATCACCTATTGGACCCAGTTCAACAAAAAGACCAACACGATGGTAAATACCCGTGAGCGGGGTCGTTATACCTACAAATACCTGTCCACTGCTGCCATCGGCAAAACGATCTTCTGGACCACCAATCCGGAGTACATCAAGGCATCCGGCGCCAAGGGGCATCGATGAGCAAAGTCACCCGTTGTCTGAGCCTGTTTCTCGTTGCGAGCCTGCCCCTTCTGGCGCAGGCCGCCCCGGTACAGTTCACCGATTACCGTGCGTTCTATCAATCGTTGGGCGACAACCTGTTTGCCGGGCCCGGCAGCGAACTTGCCATGCCCTGCTCGGAATCGCCAAGGCATTGCCTGTGGGCCAACGCCATGCGCCCGGCGTTTGAACGTTTTGAGGATGCGCAGTGGAGCGCGCCCGACGGACTGAAGCTCGACCCGCCCAAAGGCACCCCCGTCATTGTCTTGGACGGAGATGCGCTGACGGTCGGCAAACAACGTTGGCCGCTGCGCGAGGCGGTCAACTTCGCCTCGCCGCAATGGCCCATCGATGACCCCATCGACCCGGAAAACGTGGCTAGCGCAACGACCTGGCGTCAAGGCGCCTCAACGTGCCTGGAGTTGCATTACGTCAGCAGTGGCTACGGTAGTCGCTACCCCCAGGTGTTGCTGGTACACGGCCAGCATCTCTATGCGTTACCGCGACTTTTCTCCTCGTGCTCGGCCGTTCGCAAGGCGCCCGGCAATCAGTTCAGCTATCCGGAAAACACCTACCTGGGGGCAGAGTTGGAAAACAACCCGACCGGGCTGCAAGTGGATTACCGGGTACCCAACGCGAAAAACCCGGTGGCGCAGTACCTGCTGCACTTCCCGAATCAGGGTGATCCCTTCGTATTTGAGGCGCAGCGCCAATAGGCGCCAGCGGACACATCCGTCATGACCGTGCCCGCACGCGTCGAGACCAACGGAATTTTCAAGGAGGAAATGGGCGATGACTGATCCTACCCAGCCGAAAAAGATCGCTTCCAGCCAATCGATCACCATGCCCAGCGGTGGCGACATCCACCTGATTCCGCCGCCACCGAAGCCCTGTGTGACGATCCTCGTGCACGGCGTCAACGACCTCGCGGGTTGCTACGCGCGTATTGAGCAGGGCCTGTGCGAGGGGCTGAACGAACGCCTCGATATGCCGCGCACCTTCCCCAACGGCGCGAACAACCCGGGTTACCTGTTGCCGGCCAGCTACACCGCGCCCGCCGATGATGGCGGCAAGGCCAATAACCCCGATGCCGTGTACTTCCGCCGCAAAGCCGGCGCCTCCAGCAACGGCAGCCAGCCACGCAGTGTGGTGGTGCCGTTCTATTGGGGGTTTCGCGAAGAAGAAGCCTTCATTCAGAAAACCGAAGCGCACGGTCAGTGGCTGGACCGTGACGGCAACCGTCTGGACAAGGCCGGGACCAAGGAAGGCGGCCAGTTCGCCAACGCCACCACCAACCTGCCGGACATGTGGGGCAAGGGTTTCAACGGCATGCTGCTCGGCTTCATCTCGCTCGACAAAATCGGCGGCAAGCTGACTCACCCGCTGTTTTCAGCCGCCGGTCGGCGTTACATGGTGCTGGCTGCCATGCGCCTGGCGATGTTGATCAAGATCATTCACAAACGTCATCCAAACGATACGATCAACGTGGTTGGCCACAGTCAGGGCACGCTGCTGACACTGTTGGCCCACGCGTTCCTCAAGGAGGACAACGCCAAACCGGCTGACGGCGTGGTCATGTTCAACTCGCCCTACAGCCTGTTCCAGCCGAACATGGACAAGGTCCAGAAGTGGGGTGGGCAACAGACGACCGGAGCGCGCATCGCCACGCTCAACGGCATCTTGCAATTCATCGCCGGCAGCCCTAATCCGGTGCCGGCGCTGTCGGGCGTCGCCCTGAAAAACAAGCAGGGTTACGGAGCGATTGGCGGGCCTGGCTGGACGGGCACGGCCGCGTGTCAAACCACGATCCGCGGAGAAAAAATCACCTTCAACGAGCGCGACAACCGCGGCAGCACCTTTCTCTATTTCACCCCTCAGGATCAGACGGTTGGCCTGAAGAACGTCCAGGGCATCGGCTGGCAGGGGATCGGCGAAGAAGTCGATGGCCAGCCGGCGCGCAAGATTCTTCCGCAACGTTTCCACCAACGGGTCTTTACCGTACGCAAACGTAACGGCGAGAAAGAACTCGTCGGCAAACACGTTCCTCCATACGTCTACCTGTTGCGTCAGGACAGCGAGCAGCCCTGGGAAGACACCGGCCTGGGCTTCATGGACCGGATCCCCAATGGCAGCCTCGACAAGGGCGCCAGCGTAATCTTGACCGCGCCTCCATTGCCGGTGCCAGGCGACGTGAACTTTGCCAACGATGGTGTCGTTACCGCCCCCGGGGAAGACTCCAAAAGCGGGGTGTACCAGGTCAAGGACAAACTCGATCCCGTCGATGCCGCGATCGGCGTGGCCAATGGCGGCTGGGAGCCGGACAACCCACGTTACGCCGAAGCGGAGACCATGGAAGAAGCCCAGGCTTTCAAATACGGGCAAGACATCAAGAGCGTCGAAAAGGCCCGTAACGAGGGCAAGGAAGCCTCGGACTGCGCCCATGTGTTTGCCGCTCGGGCTCAAGGCAACGGCAAGGTTCTCGTCACGCGTGGGGAAACGCCTTATCAGGCACGTATCCGCCTGCAAGGCGAGGAATACTCGCTGGCGATGTCTTTCCACTCTTCCATCCCCAACAACCCTGAACACAGCCGCCAGGTGCTGGCCTATGACGTGGCGATCGGGGCCGGCGAATGCGTGGATGAAGCGTCGTTCTATGCGTATCTGTGTCGAGTGGCGGATTGGCGGCTGGACTGGGCCAAGACCGATGGCGGCGCCAACGCGCAATTTCAGGCAGAGAATGAAGATCCGGACGACTCCGTGGATCAGCACTATCAGGAGGAGGACGGTAAGAACCGCGAGTTGATTGACGCTACCGTGGCGTATCGCAAGACCGGCGCGTTACCCGCCATCAGCGACAACATGCCGAGCCTGGTGGCGACCCAGACCCGGACCGAACTCAGAAATGGCGAACCCGTGCGTTTTGGTGGAGCCCCTTGATGCGCTTTGATATTGCTCGTTTGTTTTGCACCGGCCTGCTCCTGACCAGCCCTCTGGTCCACGCAGCTGCACATCCATCGACGGCCAGCCGTTGCTTTGCCAGCGCGGCCTCACCCGTGCCTGCCTATACCTCGGCCAAGGAGGCCGCCACCATGCCTGTTGATGCCCGTTACCGCGCCCCTGCCACCTCGCCGCGTCTGGACACGCTGGATGTGCTCGCCATTGGCCTGAGCCTCGACGTGTTCCGTCAGGGCCAGGCCTGGAAAGCCTTGCAGGAACAGAACGCAAAACAGACCGAAGCCCTTCACGTCGGCAGCATTCTGCCCACGGACCCGAAACAGTATCCGGTGGATGGCGACGCCAAAGACCTCGCCTATGACAAGCGCAAGGCTGATGCGCTGGAACTGGGCTTGCGCGACTTCGTCGAGAAGTGGCCGATCCCGACCCTCACGGTCGTGCGTGGCTGGAATCCCGACACACCGAACCTGCGTTACGCCCCGCAAAGAACCCGGGAAATGCTCTCGGGCATGGTCAACAGTTACCGCACGGAAGCGGGCCTGCACTGGCATCGCGTACGCAATCTGCAAGATGGCGTGGTCTGCAGCGACACCCCGGAAGGTCTGGTGGAAAACCTCTTCAACCTGTTCGAACAGAACCCTGACCTCCCCGCTGTGCTGGTCTACAACGTCGAAGGCTTCAGCATGTCGTTCGCGCTGTCGGCGAAAAAGGCGCCGTTGATTGGCGGGCCCGGCCCACGCAAGCCGGGCGAACTCACCGACGCCATGGTCGCCATGGTGGTCGGTCGCCCCGAACGCGTCGAATGGCTGCGTTACTACGCGCAATTTGCCAAGGTCAACGAGAACAAAATCGACCCGGAATTCACCGGTTGGGGCGCGAGCAAACCCGCCGTGGAGTTCCAGCCATCGACGTTCATTCCGCAACCCTGGACCCAGCGTGCGTTCGAGCAATGGGATGCACAGCCGGTGCTGGCCAAGCTGCATCGGCCGGTCACCGTGGCGCTGCTGCGGCCAGACAATGGCGAACGCCTCAAGCGTGACGCGCTGACCGCCAAACTCGCCGCTGGCTGGAAAGACGCCACCGACGGGCTCGTGCAGAAACCAGCGCGGGTGTTCTTTGACGGCGGCGCGAACACCACGCCGCTGGCGGAGTTGCTGCCGGCGCTCACTGCCGCCCACAGCCCGCTGGATCTGCTCGATTCGCGCGAGAGCTACGACCTCACTCAGCGCTTGGGCGACACCGGCTCGGCTTCGCCGTTCGTTGGCCTGACCCTGGCGACGATGGCCAGTTACCTCAACGCCGACACCAGTGTGGTCATGCCGATGCGGCGCCCGGAGCAGGCGACGATCATTGCCGTGACCTCGCCGACGCCCGGCAAGAAGCCAACGGGCAATGATCATTTCGGCGTCAACCTGATGCCGCAGACTGCGAACACCGAGGAACCGTCAGCCGTGCCTACCGCGCATTCGGCGGCGAAAATGCCGGGCATCGAGCAGGATCACACGCTGGAAGAATTCCTCGCCGACCAGAAACCGAAAACCAACTGGATGGACGATCTCTAAGGGGCCTGCTGCCATGGACATCATTCGGCTCGGCGACTCCACCAGTCACGGTGGCACCGTCCTTGAAGCTTTCAACCAGACAGACCTGAACGGCAAACCCATGTCCGGCGTTGGCCACAAAGTGGTCTGCCCGCTGTGCAAAGGGGTGTTCCCGATCACGCAGGGCAGTGCCCTGCTGGATGTCGGCGGCATTGCAGTCGCGCTGCACGGGATGAAAACCGCGTGCGGCGCCAGCCTGATCGCGAGCAATCCCAAGGGTGAGGCTGAAAGCTGAACCCAAGCACTACCGCGCGGAAACAAGGCTGGATCAGCGGTGTTTGTTCATGCCCGACCAGAGCAGCGAGGGCAGCGTCCGTGAGTCCAGCAACGCTTCATCCGCCGTCACCAATCGTGGAAGCACGTGCCAGGGATGGTTGGCACTGCGGTGATGATGCAGGTGCAGATTGATGTGATAAGGCCAGATGAAAAACCGCCCTGCGTGCCCGACTTTCCAGGCATACGTCCATTCCCGCCAACCGGGGGTCACGTCCGGCCCGCCGCTGTGCTCGGCGATACTGCGGATTTTCTGCAACAGGGTGCCCAGGGTGGCCAGTGGCACAAACCAGAAAAAAACAATCAGCAGGATCGTCTGCGCCGACGTCTGCCAGGCAATCAACGCTAAAAGGCCCAGCCAGATCACACTCGCCGCTAAGGCCGGGCCGGTCATCTTCGGTGAGGCTCCGCCCGCTGCCTTGTAGGCGCGCAGATTGCGCAGCGTGTTGATCAGCAACAGATCGCCGAGCATTTGTCGCAGCAACAATTTGCCGCTCAGCGGCCGGAAATCCCAAGGCTGGCGGTGATACAGAAAGCGGCGCTCCGGGTCGTTGGCAGTACCGGTCTGTTGATGATGTTCGAGGTGCAGAGGCCGATAGAATTCCACCGGGACGAGGCCCGGCACACCGATCGCCAGGTTGATCAGAAAGTCGTTGAGCGGGCGATGACGGGTCAGGTGATAGTGCGTCGCATCGTGGTACAGGATGAACAGCGCATGTTGGCGTGCGGCAATCATCACGAAGGCCACGCCATACAGACGCCAGTCCCCCACGTACAGGGCTATGCGCAACGTCACGATGATGCACAGCCATTCCAGCAGGATCGCGGCCATGCTGCGCAGATCCACTTTCAGGCGCTTGAGCATGATCGTGAACACACCCGCCACGGCGCCGATCGCGGCGCCATACACCACGTCGAGCAGCACGTGCTGCCCCGTGGTCAACACGGTAACCCCCAGCATCACGCTCCACAGACTGAAGAGCCAGGCCGCACGGACGCGCAGGTAAGCAAGGACAACGCTGATCGCCACCGGCAAGGCCACGTGCCCACTGGGCGAGGCGGCCAACGGGGAGTCGAGCTGATAGAACCACATGAGCCACTGCGACGAACTGTCCGGACGCACGATCATGGTGGGCCAGAACAAATGGCTCAGCAGGCAGGTGCCGGACGCCACGGCCGCGGCAAAAAAGGCTGGCAGCAACCATTCGCGGCGCCGCCCCAGCAGCACCAGCGCCGGCATGATCAGCACATAGCTCAGGTACAACGGCAAGGTGTAAGGCAGTCGAGCAATGTGCGCGTCAAAACCTGTCGGTTCAATCACTCGCACCGCACCCATCGGGTAGTGCGTGACGAGAAAATACAGCGCGCCCGTCACGACGGTGTAGACCGCTAGCCAGAGGAACGGGCGTGTCACGATCGAGGTATCAAATTGATGACTGGCCAACGTGGATGACATGAATAAGGCGCCTGATGGGTCAGAACACGTGCAACGTTTCCATACCGCCAAGAGCGGCGGCTTCTGCTCGGTTATGCCAGATTTTCAGCGTCAGTAAATGACGGCGACGAAAGGAAGTCTACGTTGCATTGACCCTTTCAACTCGCCAAACTCCAAACATCTTGCTTGCGATGCCGAGGGTCTCCATGCGTTTGAGCGCAACGTCCGTTGAATGCTCCGATCTGCATCCACATGAAATCAACCGGATGTTCGAGATTTATTCGGCGTCCTACTGCGACACCTCTCGCCCGCAGTTCGAACAGGATTTGCAGGACAAGACCCACTGCATCGTGTTGCGTTGCGCGGATCAGAGCATCGTCGGTTTCACCACCCTCAAACGCTATGAGCGCACGTGGTGCGGGCGCCCGATCAGGGTGATTTTTTCCGGTGACACCATCATTGACCGCGAACACTGGGGCAGCCAGCAACTGGCCTTCGCGTGGATGCGCCTGGCCGGCGAGATCTGGCTGGAGCAACCTGACATTCCCCTGTACTGGTTTCTGATCTGCAAGGGCCATCGCACCTACCGTTATCTGGCCGCCATGGCGCTGAACTACGCGCCCCGCGCTGGCGCCGTGACGGACTCTGCGGTTCAGGCACTGGCCGATTATCTGGCGGTGGATCGTTTCGGCGAGGCCTACGACCCGGCAACAGGCGTGCTGTCTTTCAAAGTGCCGCAAGGTCGACTGACGACCGAGTTGGCACACGTCCCGGCGCCGCACTTGCGCCTGGATAACGTCGCGTATTTTCTGCACAAGAATCCTCATTACGCGGCGGGCGATGAACTGGTCTGCCTGTGTGAATTGCACCCCGATAACCTGCGGCCCATGGCGCAGCGTCTGTTCGCCGCCGCACAACCATGCTGATCCGCCAGGCCTGCGCGGCGGACAACCAGCGACTGTTGGATTTTCAGGCGCAGCGGGCCATGCAGGGTGGTTTGCCAATGCGTTTCGATCGCGGGCCGGACTACTTTGCGCTGCACCGTTGTCATGCCAGCGACCATCGCACCTGGCTGGCCGAGAACGAGACCGGTGATCTGAAGGGCATCGCCAGCCTGTTGGTGCGCGAGGGTTATCTTCAGGGTGACATTCAGCCCGTGGCCTATCTGGGGGATTTGCGACTGGTGCCTGATCGACGCCTGTCGCTGTCGTGGATGGCCGAGGTCAAAGTCCGTCTCGCCGCACTGGCCGCTGAAACGGGGGTGCAGCATGCCTATTGCTGTGTCATCCGCGACAACCGTCTCGCCACACAATCATTGCTCGGCGGACGGCGCGCCAATCCACTCGGGCTGGCGCGCTGGCGGGGTTACAGCAACGTCGCCGTGTATGCCCAGCGTGGCTGGACAAGCACCCCGCGAACGCCGGACCACGTGCGCATCGTGCAAGCGCAGCCGTGTCACGCCGACGCACTCCGGGCGTTTCTCGACCGCGAGTCGGCAGCTCAGCCCTTCGGCAACGTCTTCAGCGAGACGCAGTTTGCCAGGCGCCTGGAGACCTGGCCGGACTTCGGCCTCTCGTCATTTCTGCTGGCACTCGACGCCCGAGACAATTTGCTGGGCTGCGTCGCGCCTTGGGATGCCGGGCGGATCAAGCGCGTGGTGCTTGAGACCTTGCCGCTGCCCCACCAGGCCCTGCGCCTGGCGTTCAACACCTGTGCGCCGCTGTTGGGGCGCCCCGCCATTGCCGCGCCCGGCGAGGCGTTGCGCGACGTTTACCTGACCCACCTGCACGTCCGCCAACGCGACCCGCAGATTTTTGCGGCACTGCTGGACGCGGCGTGGATGCGCGTTCGCGGTCAGTACGCATTGATGCAATTGTGCCTGTATGACCATGACCCATTCTGGCTGGCCATGAAGCGCTATCGCGCCGTGTCCATTGCCATGGACTTGTACACCGCGCCTTGCGTGGGCAATGCCACGGCGTTGACGCCGCAGGATGCCGAGCGCATCCCGGGCTTCGAAATCTATCTGGTCTGAGCGCAACCGTGGACGACATCCAACAGCGTCAACCAGAAACGCGTGGCGTCAAAGCCACCGCCGCCCAGCACCGGTTGACCGTGATCGAGCCGGGGCAGGCAGATCTGCGGCATGCCCGCGATGCGTTGATGTTCGAGGTAAAACTGGCCGTCATGGGCGCAACCCGGGCGTCGCGCATTGAGGCGGGCATGATGGGTATCGAAGCGTGAACTGGGGACGGCGCTCCAACTGATCACGTGCAGGCATTGCACGTCGGCGGCCAGGTGTTCGAGCAGGTCGCTGATCTGCGGGTCGCGCAGACTGCTGATATCCCGTGCGCCAGCGGCCACCCAACGGGTTTTCGCCAGCACTCGGCGAACGCGATCGAACGGATAGTCGAGGTTCGACTGCCCTGCGCTGCAAGCCAACAGGTCATCGATGACCGTCGACGGACCTGTCGGCGGTTGCACCAGCACCACACCGTCACACGCCTGGCGCAACAGTTTGTCCTGTGCCAATGCCGCGAGCGCGTCGAGCCCACCCTTGCTGTGCGCCAACACGACAAAGCGTTGCCCCTGCCTGAGTTGGGCCGTCAGCACCTGACTGATATGTCGACCCTGCGCCATGACGCCGCGAGAGGAACGCACGGGCATGCGCAAAACCGGATAGCCCAGGCGCCGCAACGTCCGCGCGCAATCCTGAAAACAGCCGGGCAGCCATTCGGAAAACAGCCCGGCCACCAGCACCACCAACGTTTCCTGGGAAAGGCTGAGCATGGGCTTGTGCCAGGACGCGATAAATTGCTCCGTGCAGTCCAGCAATACGTCTGGCGCGACGAATTCGCTTGCCGGAAAATACCGTGGCCACTCGGCAAATCCCTCAGGTGTCCAGGCGGGGGTCATCGCCGAAGGCCCTTTCATGGTGTGCGCCCAGCGTATTCGTCGAGGGTTTGCCGCGCCGTTGCCAACGCTTCACGGGTGTCGAGGTGGTTGGGGTGAAACCCCGGAATGAACCAGGCCAGCCATTTCGGAAACACCCGGGTCAGCGGGCCGGGACGGACGAATAACCAGCCGAGCAAACGCAGCCATTCGCGCCCGTTGTGGCGCTGCCCATCATTGCCTGCCAGTCGGTAAATGAAATACAGGACATCGATGGCAAAGTAGCCGGTCATGATCAGCATGACCCCGCAGCGCATCAGGTATCGCCGCAGCGGATTGCTCACCACCACGCCCAGCACATCGTAGGCAACGGCCTTGTGTTCGGTTTCTTCGATCGCATGCCAGCGCCACAGCATGGCCATCTTCGTATCGGCGCCTTCAAGGATCGCCGGATGACGCAGCAGTTGATCGGAGAGGATCGCGGTGAAATGTTCCAGGCTGGCCGTCATGGCCAGGCGCATCGCCGGGGAAAATTTATTGCCCACCTCCTGACGACGCATCAGCAATTGTTCCAGCGCATCAATCGGTGCGCCTTGGGCCGCGAGCAGCCGGTTATACGCGCGATGTTCGCGAATATGCGACGCTTCCTGATACACGAACGCGTCAACCGCCTGGGCCAGCGCCGGATGTTTTTCGAGGGCTTGGCGAAAGTGCACGACACTGTCGATGAAGAGTTTTTCGCCGAGTGGAAACATGATCGACAGGCCATCGAAAAAGCGCGTGACGTGCGGCCAGCCACGATACCAATAGCGCGGAATCTGCTCATCGAGCGCGAAACGCATGTCGCGTCGAGGGATGTCTGCGCCAGCGGGTTTCGTCGCCGAGCGTCTGTTCAGAAGGCGTTTTAGATACGACATACAGTGTTCTGCGGTTCCTCGTTGCCCTGACGCGCCAGCAATTGATCATTAGCGACGCGATCAGGGCGGTATACTTTTTCGACTCGACCTATCAAGGAGCCCATATGCGCAGTTCCAGTGACATTTCGCAAACGCGTCGTTTCGACGTGGCCAATCTGTGCGTGCTGGCGCTGCAAACGCTGTTGTGGGGCGCGACCCTGACCTGGCTTTCCCACACTGAGGCGGGCGGGCTCAAATGGCTGGTGCTCATCCCGTTCTGCCTGGTCATGCAAGGTGTCTTCTCGATGATGCACGAGTCCTTTCATGGCCTGGCGCACAGTCGCAAGTCCCTCAACTACTTCGTCATGTGGTGGGCTTCTACCCTGTTTGGCGCGTCGGCGACGCTGATCCATATCAATCACCTGGGTCATCATGTGCGCAATCGTACACGCGCAGAACTGGCCGACTTCGCGGTCGCGGATGAGTCGCTGTGGCGCAAGCGCATCGAGTACTACTTTGCGGTGCTTGGCGGTATCTGGCTGGCGGCGTTTGTCGGCAGCCTGTTATTGCCGGTGCTGCCGGCGCGCATCACAGACAAGTGGTCGCAAACCGCAGAGGTCAACACCTACGCCGCCGCCTTCAAGGACTTCTCCAGCGCCGACTTCAAGCGTATCCGCGTGGAAGTCATCGCCAGTGTCGCCGCGTGGTTGTCGATCGGATTCTTGCTGGGATGGACGTGGCAGGTGGTGCTCATCGCCTACCTTGCTTTCGCCTTTTCCTGGTCGTCGCTGCAGTGGGTGTATCACATGCGCACGCCACTGGACGTCGTCGAGGGCGCCTATAACCTGCGGGCCCCGCGGCTGGTGCGCTGGGCGTTTTTGAACTTCAACTACAACCTGACCCATCATCGGCACTCGGCCATGCACTGGCAGCAAATGCATGCCGCCTCCAACCTGAAGGAAACCCGGCCGCTGTGGTATGGCTGGCTGCAGGTTTTCCTGCCGCCGCAGCGGTTACCCGATGATTTGTCGCAACTGGACAAGACCTACTTCTGATGAGCGCCAACATGGATGTGAAACGCGCGCTGTGGCAGACCTTCCTCGAGCACGCCAAGCCCACGCTCGATCAATGGCACGCGCAGCTCGAGCAACCGCAGGCAACGCAAGAACGCTTATTGCAGCGCCTGCTCGAAGCCAATCGCGATTGCGCATTCGGCCGTGCCCACGACTTTGCCCGACTGCAGGACTCGACGCAGTTTCGCGATAACGTACCGGTTCACACCTACGCGCAACTGCAGCCGTGGATCGAACGCGCGCAACAAGAATCCGCAGCGATTCTGACCACCGACACACCACTGTTCTTCGAGCGTACGAGCGGTAACAGCGCGCTGCAAAAAGCGATTCCCTACACGCGCGCCTTCCTCGCAGAAATGCACAACGCGCTGACCGTGTGGCTCGCCGACATGCATCGCCAGGTGCCGGGCATCAGTCATGGCTCGAGTTATTGGTCGATGTCGCCGCCCCTGCAAATGCCCGTGGCCGGGCCCAATGGCATTTGCCTCGGGTCGGCCAGTGATCTGGAGTATTTGAGCGGCAGTCATCTGGCCGGTCTGGCCGGGACATTGCTGATTCCAGAGTTTAACGGTGCACTGTCGCAATGGCGCCGCCAGACCCTGCTGGCCTTGCTGGCCGACGCTGATTTGAGTTTTATCAGCGTATGGAGCCCGACCTTTCTGACCAGCCTGTTACAGCCACTGTTCGCTGCCGAAACACCCGAACAGCTGCAGACCTTTGCATGGCTTGACGCCGCCCTCCCCGCGCCGCGCCGCTCGGCGCTACGCCGCGCGCGAGCTCAGGGTAACTGCAGCGAATTATGGCCGCGTCTGGCCGCCGTCAGTTGCTGGATGGAAGGGCCGAGTCGCCACTACTTCACGCAACTGGCCGCGCGTTTTCCGCAAACGCAATGGCTACCAAAAAGTCTGTTTGCCACCGAAGGCGTCGTCAGTGTTCCCTTCGGCGACGAACCGGGTTGCCCGTTGGCGATCGGCAGCCATTATCTGGAATTCCTCTGCGAAGACGGCAGCCTGCGCCATGCGCATTCGTTACGCCTGGGGGAAACGGCGCAGGTGCTGCTGAGCACCGGCGGCGGTTTGTACCGCTACGCACTGGGCGATCGGGTCCGCGTCGTCGGCATGTCGGGGGCCACGCCACGGGTCGAGTTTGTCGGCCGTGCCACGGGCACCAGTGATCTGGTCGGAGAAAAACTCGATGAACACGTGGTGCAGAACCTGTTCGAGCATTGCCCGGCCACCCAGGGCGGCGCCTGCCTGATCCCCGACGCCTATGCTTCGCCACCGCATTACACGGCGCTGGTGGCGATGCCCCGAGACCTTGATGCCAGTGCCCTGGCACTGACGATCGAGGCGGCACTGGCCGACGCCTTTCATTACGGCCAGGCACGCCAGCTCGGGCAACTGGGACCGGTGCAGGTGCGCCTGCTCGACGGCGGCGCTGATCAACTCGCGCAGGTGTTGCAACAGGCGGCGGAGTTGAGCGGCATCCGTGCGGGCGACTTCAAGCCACGCGCACTTATCAATCGGCTGGAGACAGCTCAAGCCCTTCTCGCTCTGACGGAAAGCTCATGTCGGTACCTTTGAACAACCTCCTCGAAACACCCGACGACGCGACCCTCGAACAATGGTATGTGGCGTGCGCACACAAAGAGCTGCGCAAAAACAAACCTTACCGGGCGAAGATTCTGGGCCTGAACCTGGTGCTTTTTCGCCAGCGTGACGGCCGGGCAGCGGCGTTGCTCGACCAGTGCGTGCATCGCGGCACACGCTTGTCGGCGGGCAAGATTGCCGACGATTGCCTGGTGTGCCCCTACCACGGCTGGCGCTACGACGCTGAGGGCCAAGTGGTGCATATCCCCAGCGCCGGCGAGAAGTCGTGCTCTTCGACATCCCCCGCGTATCGCTACCGCCAGCGTCACTTTGCGGTGCAGGAACAGGACGGGCTGGTCTGGGTCTACACCGGCACGGGCGACCCGCAGAGCAAAACCGTGTTCAAGCTCCCGGTCTACGGCGAAAAACCCTGGCAGTCCTATTTCATGATCAACACCTTCGAGGCCGACGTCGGCAGCCTCGTGCAGAACTTCATGGACGTGCCGCACACTGTTTTTGTCCACGAGGGCATCTTCCGTTCCAGCAGTGGGCGGGCGATGGAAGCCACGCTCGCGTGTAAAGCGCAGAGCATCGAAGTGACGTATCACGATGACGACGACAAGATCGGTTTGATGAACTGGCTGAGCAACCCCGACGGCGAGCCGCTGGTGCACACCGATCGTTTTTTTGCGCCCAACGTCACCCGCTGCGACTATCGGTGGGGCGAGCGTTCGGCATTCTTCATCATCAGTCAGATCACGCCCATCGACTCACGCCAGTCGCGCGTCTACACCTACATCGCCTACCGCTTCCGCCTACCCCGCTGGGTGCTGGGCCTGTTGCGGCCGTTGATTCATCTGTACACCCACATCGTGATTCGCCAGGACGTGAAAATCATTCAGGCGCACCGCCAAGGCCTCGACAATGTCGCCGATTTCAAACCGTGCAACGTGCAGGCCGATGCCGTGCATATCGGCGTCGATCAGCTATTGGCCGCCGTGAAACGCGGAGAATCGCTACCGCCGGCACAACGCCGTGAATCGCGGATACGCTTTGAACTCTGAGGGCGGACGCTGAACGATTCACTGACGAATAGCGTCCCTGTGATCTTGTTACAGTGAATGTCGATCGCTCTGCCGTGCTTTCGCAGCCTTTGCAAAGTCGGTAAGGTCGGCGCGTTTTCCCTTGCTCGGAGCACCTTATGCCCGCCCCTGTTCTGTCCGGCCCGCAATACCTGCGCGAAGGCCTCAAACTGGTTCTCAGCCCTGGCCTGCGCCTGTTCGTGTTGTTGCCACTGGCGATCAACCTGGTGCTGTTCGTCGGCTTGATTTATCTTGCCGGCCACCAGTTCAGCCTCTGGGTCGATACGCTGATGCCGTCGTTGCCCGAATGGCTGAGCTTCCTCAGCTACATCCTCTGGCCCTTGTTTGTGGTGCTGGTGGCGCTGATGGTGTTTTTCACCTTCACCATGCTCGCCAACGTGATCGCCGCGCCGTTCAACGGCTTTCTCGCGGAAAAAGTCGAAGTCGTGGTGCGCGGCACCGATGACTTCCCGGCGTTCAGTTGGGGCGAGTTGATCGAGATGGTCCCGCGCACCCTCGCCCGGGAAATGCGCAAGCTCGGCTACTTCCTGCCACGGGCAATCGGCCTGTTCATCCTCTCGTTCATCCCGATGGTCAACATCATCGCCGCGCCATTGTGGCTGCTGTTCGGCGTGTGGATGATGGCGATCCAGTACATCGACTACCCGGCGGACAACCACAAACTGGGCTGGAACGAAATGCTCGCCTGGCTGCGCCAGAAGCGCTGGCAGAGCATGAGTTTTGGCGGCATCGTTTATCTGGCGCTGCTGATTCCGGTGGTCAACATCCTGATGATGCCGGCCGCTGTCGCAGGCGCGACGTTGTTCTGGGTGCGTGAGCGTGGTGCCGAGAATCTGGTGACTCAGCGCTGAACCGGCAACAGAGCGCGCGTCACAAATCCATCATCCGAACGTAACAGCCACGACATGGCCTCAGCCGACACTGAGGTCATGACGACAGCTCTACACATCACCCTCATCAGCGAAACCTTCCCACCGGAAATCAACGGCGTGGCCAACACCCTTGGCCGCTTGTGCGATGGCTTGCGCGCGCGTGGGCATCAGGTGGAACTGGTGCGGCCGCGTCAGGCCGGTGATCCGCAGCGCAGTGACGATGATGCGCTGCTGCTGTGCCGAGGTTGGCCGCTGCCGGGGTATCCGGGGTTGCAGTGGGGGCAGTCGTCGATGCACAAATTGCTGCGGCGCTGGAAGCGCCAGCGCCCGGACGTGTTGTACATCGCCACGGAAGGGCCACTCGGCCTGTCGGCGTTGCGGGCCGCGCGGCGTTTGGGGATATCGGTGGTCAGCGGGTTTCATACCAACTTCCAGCAATACACCAGCCAGTACGGTCTCGGTTTGCTGACGCGGATGCTCACGCATTATCTGCGCTGGTTTCACAATCGTTCGGCACTGACACTGGTGCCGAGCGTGAGCCAGCGGCTGGAACTGGAGCGGCGGCATTTCGAGCGGTTGGCGTTGTTGTCGCGAGGGGTCGACAGCCAGTTGTTTCATCCAAGCAAACGGTTGAACGCTTTACGTGAGCAATGGGGCCTCAACGAGCGCGATATCGCGGTCATTCACGTAGGACGCCTCGCTCCCGAGAAAAACCTCGGCCTGCTCAAGCGCAGCTTCGAAGCACTGCGCAGCACTTATCCGCAGCGTCATCTGAAACTGATCATCGTCGGTGACGGGCCGCAACGCGTGGCGCTGGAAAAGGACCTGCCCGAGGCGATCTTCTGCGGCGCACAACGTGGCGAGGCATTGGCCGCGCACTATGCGTCGGGGGATGTGTTTGTGTTTCCGAGCCTGACCGAAACCTTCGGCAATGTCGTGTTGGAGGCGCTGGCCTCAGGTTTGGGGGTGGTGGCCTACGATCAAGCGGCGGCGGCGCAACACATTCGCCACGGCTACAGCGGCGTGCTGGCGATGCCGGGGGATGAGCAGGCATTTTGCGAAGCGGCCGTGTGGTTGCTGGAGGAAGATGAGCGGTTGCGTTGTGTGCGGCTGAATGCGCGACAGCATGCGAGTCGCCAGGGGTGGCCGGCGATTATCGAGCAGTTCGAGAGCCATTTGCGTGGGGCTTGTGTGGGGGAGCAAGTGGTGCCGAATGCGCAGACATTGCCTTGAATCATTGCTGACTTGGAAGGCGCCATCGCTGGCAAGCCAGCTCCCACAGTGTTTGCGGAAAACACAAAATTTGTGAACATCCCCAGAACCTGTGGGAGCTGGCTTGCCAGCGATAGCGTCAAAAGCGGCGCTGGTTAAACCAGCGTCATCAACGCCTCACGGCTGAACGGCAGGATGTCCTGCTCACGCCCTTCGCGGACTTTCAACGCCCAGTCCGGATCGACCAGCAGCGCACGCCCCACCGCCACCAGATCGAATTCCTCTTTGTTCAGACGCTCCAGCAGGTTTTCCAGGCTGGCCGGTTGCGCGACCTTGTCGGTGTTGACCATGAACTGCAGGAACTCGCCATCCAGGCCGACACTGCCGACGGTGATGGTTGGTTTGCCAGTCAGCTTGCGCGTCCAGCCCGCCAGGTTCAGCTCGGAACCTTCGAACTCCGGCTCCCAGAAGCGGCGCGTCGAGCAGTGGAAAATATCCACACCTGCGTCAGACAAAGGCTTGAGGAATTCGCCCAGCGCATCCGGCGTTTGCACCAGACGCGCGGTGTAATCCTGCTGCTTCCACTGCGAGAAGCGGAAGATGATCGGGAAGCCTTCGCCGACCGCCGCACGCACCGCCTGAATCAGCTCGATGGCAAAACGCGAGCGGTTGGCCAGGTTGCCGCCGTACTCGTCGGTGCGCTGGTTGCTGCCTTCCCAGAAGAACTGGTCGACCAGGTAACCGTGCGCGCCGTGAATCTCGACGCCGTCCATGCCGATGCTTTGTGCATCCTTGGCCGCTTGGGCGAAGGCTGCGATCACGTCCTGGATGTCTTGTTTAGTCATGCCGTGCACCACGACCTGACCGTCCTTGAGTTTTTCCGACGGGCCGTAACCCGGCACGTTGGCGTCCGGCTCGGTGCCGATGCGGCGCACACTGCCGACGTGCCAGAGTTGCGGAACGATCTTGCCGCCTTCAGCGTGAACGGCGTCGACGACTTTTTTCCAGCCAGCCAAAGGCGCGTCGCCAAAGAATTGCGGCACGTTCGGGTAGCCATTGGAGGCAATGTGACCAACGGTGGTGCCTTCGGTGATGATCAGGCCAACGCCTGCGGCCGCACGACGGCGGTAGTACTCGATGACTTTCGAATTCGGCACGCCACCCGGGGAGAAAGATCGGGTCATCGGCGCCATGACCACGCGGGTCGGGAGTTCGAGGGCACCGAGGTGGAACGGTTTGAACAAGGCTTGGACAGGCATCGGGAGGCTCCACAGAGATAACTTTATGACGGCGATAATATGGAGAGCCGAGGCCTTTGAACAGCATTATTGATTTCGGTGATTAAGGATTAAAAGACGCAAAGCAAAAGATCGCAGCCTTCGGCAGCTCCTACATGGGATAACGTTTCCCTGTAGGAGCTGCCGAAGGCTGCGATCTTTTGATCTTGCTGTTTCAGCTCAGCGCTTTTTCAATCGCATGCACAATGGTCGGATCATCCGGCGCCGTGCGCGGCGAGAACCGCGCCAACACACGGCCGTCCTTGCCGAGCAAAAACTTCTCGAAATTCCAGGTGATGTCACCGGGAAACTCCGCGCCCTCGCCCGCCAGCAAGCGGTACAACTGATGCCGTTCGTGACCGTTGACTTCGAGCTTGCTCGACAACGGAAACGTCACACCATAGTTAAGGCTGCAGAAATCCTGAATGTCCTTTTCAGAACCGGGTTCCTGGCCGGCAAACTGGTTGCACGGCAGGCCGAGCACGCTGAAACCTTTGCCCTTGAACTGCTGATAGAGGTTTTCCAGCGCCGCATACTGGGGGGTCAAGCCGCATTTGGAGGCGACGTTGACCACCAGCACGACTTGGCCCTTGAACGGTGCCAGCGGTAGCTCCTGACCATCCAGGGCTGTCAACTTAAGGTCGTGAAAAGCACTCATGACGAACTCCAAGATTCCCGTGTTCTACTCGAAACAGCCACTTGGCGAGGCTACCAAGGACAGCCGCGGACTAAAAAGGCGCCCGCAGGCGCCTCTCCAGTACTCGAAGCTTAGCGCAGAAATCAGTGGTGATGGCCACCTTCGCCATGGACGTGGCCATGAGCGATTTCTTCCTGGCTGGCGTCACGGATGTCAACGATCTTCACTTTGAAGTTCAGGCGCTGACCAGCCAACGGGTGGTTGCCGTCGACAGTCACGTCGTCGCCGTCGAGGTCACGGATGGTGACGATTTGCATCTGGCCGTCCGGCGCCGAAGCGTGGAACTGCATGCCGACTTCCAGCTCGTCAACGCCTTCGAACATGCTGCGGCTCAGGGTGCTGACCAGCTCTGCAGCGTATTCGCCGTATGCGTCTTCCGGTTCAACGGAGACTTCCAGCTCGTCACCAACAGCTTTGCCATCCAGCGCTTTTTCCAGGCCCGGGATGATGTTGCCTGCGCCTTGCAGGTAGACCAGCGGAGCGCCGCCGGCGGAGCTGTCGATGACCTCACCAGCGTCGTTGGTCAGGGTATAGTCGATGGAGACAGCCTTATTGGCGGCGATCAGCATGGGGCGAGACCTTTTGCATAAGAATATAGAAAGGCCAAGTTTAGCGAAGCAATCGCGCGAAAGCGAACACAACCCGGACAAACGGGTTTCGACGCTCACAGGCTTGCATCAGGACGAAGACGGTCATTGGGTCGCCGAGCTTTCCTGTGGCCACACCCAGCACCTGCGCCACCAGCCGCCGTGGCAATCACGCGCCTGGGTGCTGGACCCGGCGCAACGTATTGAAAAAATAGGCCAACCCTTTGCCTGCGGTTGGTGCGCACAGGGCTCGGTTAGCGATAACCTTGGCGACTGAATTTCGGTAGGCGATCACGTATAGATTGCCGCCATTGCCATGCAACTTTAGAGAATTCGCATGCAAACTTTTTTTATCGCCCCCACCGATTTTGGCGTGGGTCTGACCTCCATCAGCCTCGGGCTGGTGCGCACGCTTGAGCGAGCGGGCCTGAAAGTCGGGTTCTTCAAACCGATTGCCCAGCCGCACCCGGGCGACACCGGCCCTGAGCGCTCCACCGAACTGGTAGCCCGTACTCACGGTTTGAAACCGCCGCAACCATTGGGCCTGGCGCACGTCGAGCGGATGCTCGGCGACGGCCAGCTCGATGAGCTGCTCGAAGAAATCATCACCCTGTATCAGCAAGCCGCCATCGGCAAAGACGTGCTGGTCGTCGAAGGCATGGTGCCGACTCGCAGCGCCAGCTACGCCGCGCGGGTCAACCTGCATTTGGCCAAAAGCCTCGATGCCGAGGTGATTCTGGTCTCGGCGCCGGAAAACGAAGTGCTGGCCGAACTCTCCGGCCGCGTTGAATTGCAGGCGCAATTGTTCGGCGGGCCGAAAGACCCGAAAGTCCTCGGGGTGATCCTCAACAAGGTCAAAACCGACGAGAGCATGGAAGCCTTCGCCGCGCGTCTGAAGGAGCACTCGCCGTTGCTGCGCAGCGGTGATTTCCGCCTGCTCGGCTGCATTCCCTATCAGCCGGAACTCAATGCACCACGCACCCGCGACGTCGCCGACCTGATGGGTGCGCAAGTGCTCAACGCCGGTGATTACGAAACCCGGCGGATGACCAAAATCATCATTTGCGCACGGACCATGCGCAACACCGTCGAGCTGCTCAAGCCCGGCGTGCTGGTGGTGACCCCGGGTGATCGCGACGACATCATCCTCGCTGTCAGCCTCGCGGCGATCAACGGCGTGCCGCTGGCCGGCCTGTTGCTGACCAGCGACACCCTGCCCGATCCGCGCATCATGGATCTGTGCCGGGGCGCGTTGCAGGCCGGTCTGCCTGTGTTGTCGGTGAGCACTGGCTCGTATGACACCGCCAACCTGCTCAACGGTTTGAACAAGGAAATCCCCATTGATGACCGCGAGCGTGCGGAGATCATCACCGACTTCGTTGCCAGCCATCTCGACGCGAAATGGCTGCACCAGCGCTGCGGCACGCCACGGGAAATGCGCCTGTCGCCGGCAGTGTTCCGCTATCAGTTGATTCAACGCGCGCAAGCGGCGAACAAACGCATCGTCCTGCCCGAAGGCAGCGAGCCGTTCACTGTGCAAGCGGCAGCGATCTGTCAGGAACGCGGGATCGCCCGTTGTGTGTTGCTGGCGAAACCGGAAGACGTCGAAGCCGTCGCCCGTGCCCAAGGCATCACATTGCCGCCGGGGCTGGAGATTCTTGATCCGGATCTGATCCGCGAACGCTACGTCGAGCCGATGGTCGCCCTGCGCAAAACCAAAAGCCTTAATGCACCGATGGCCGAGCAGCAACTGGAAGACACCGTGGTGATCGGTACCATGATGCTCGCACTCGATGAAGTCGACGGTTTGGTCTCGGGCGTGATCAACACCACGGCCAACACCATCCGCCCTGCCTTGCAGCTGATCAAAACGGCACCGGGCTGCACGCTGGTGTCGTCGGTGTTCTTCATGCTGTTCCCGGAAGAAGTGCTGGTGTATGGCGACTGTGTGATGAACCCGCACCCGAGCGCTACCGAACTGGCCGAGATCGCCCTGCAAAGCGCCGATTCGGCAGCGGCGTTCGGCATCACCCCGCGCGTGGCGATGATCAGTTACTCCAGCGGCGAATCGGCCACCGGCGAAGAAGTCGAGAAAGTCCGCGAGGCCACCCTGCTCGCCCACGAACAACAGCATTCGCTGCTGATCGACGGCCCGTTGCAATACGACGCCGCGGCCAACGCCGAAGTCGCCCGGCAACTGGCACCGAACAGTCAGGTCGCCGGTCGCGCCACGGTGTTCGTGTTCCCGGATCTGAACACCGGCAATACCACGCACAAAGCCGTGCAACGCAGCGCCGATTGCGTCAGCCTCGGGCCGATGCTGCAAGGCCTGCGCAAACCGGTGAACGATTTGCCGCGCGGCGCGCAAGTCGATGACATCGTCTACACCATCGCCCTTACCGCGATTCAAGCCGCCAACCGACCTATGGATGTGTAAATGCTGGATTTTCTACCTGCACCCGTGCGCGGCGTGATTGCCTCGCTGCTGTTGGCACTCAACACGATTCTGCTCTGCTCGTTTCTGTTCTGCGTGGCGCTGGTCAAGGCCTTGCCGTTCGCCTTGACCCAACGCATCGCCGGTTGGCTGATGAGCCACACCCACGAGGCGTGGATCAGCAACAACAAAGGCTGGATGAACCTGGTGCGCCGCACGCGCTGGCACATCAGCGGCCTGCAAGGCCTCGATTACCAGCACTCGTACCTGATCACCAGTAACCATCAGAGCTGGGTCGATATTCTGGTGCTGCAATACGTGCTCAACCGCCGGATTCAGCCGCTGAAATTCTTCCTCAAGCAGGAGCTGATCTGGGTGCCGGTGATCGGTCTGGCGTGGTGGGCGCTGGGCTTTCCGTTCATGAAGCGCTACTCCAAGGCTTACTTGGCCAAGCACCCGGAGAAGAAAGGCAAAGACCTCGAAACCACGCGCAAGACCTGCGCGAAGTTTCGCCATAACCCGGTGGGGATTTTCAACTTCGTCGAGGGCACGCGCTTTACTGACGGCAAGCATGCGCAGCAGCAATCGCCGTTCAAGTATCTGCTCAAGCCCAAGGCTGGCGGGATTGCCTTTGTGCTCGATGCGATGGGCGAGCAACTGGAGTCGATCGTCAACGTGACGATTCACTACCCGGCCGGGCGTCCGGGGTTCTGGGATTTGCTGTGCGGCAATGTGCGCGACGTGGTGGTGCACTTTGAAGAGCTGAAGATTCCACAGCAGTTCATCGGCAAGAACTACGATCAGGACGGCGAGTATCGCCTGCAGTTCCAGGGCTGGATCAATCAGCTGTGGCTGGACAAGGATGCGCTGCTGGAACAGATGCACCGCGAATATCCAGCGAAGTCTTGAGGCGTCTGTTCCGGCCTCATCGCTGGCAAGCCAGCTCCCACAGGTTTCTCTGCGTTACACAATATTTGTGTGCGCTGAAAATCCCTGTGGGAGCTGGCTTGCCAGCGATAGCAATATCAAGGCAACAAAAAACCCGCCGATGATCTCTCATCAGCGGGTTTTGTTTTTCAGGCTAACGCTTAGATCGCGCCACGCTGACGCAGCAGATCCAGCACTTGCTTGACGCTTTCTTCCACACTCAGCGTCTGCGTGTCGATCACCAGATCGGCATTCAGCGGCACGTCGTACGGGAAGGATTCGCCCGGGATGTTGTCGCCAGCGGCGGCATACAGACCTTGCGGATCACGCTCGGCGCAGACGGCCGGCGAGGCCTGTACGTAGACGGTCAGCAGGCGATCCTTGCCGATCAGGTCCTTGGCCTGTTCACGCCCTTCAGCGCTTGGTGCCACGAACGAGGCCAGGGTCAGCAGACCCGCTTCGTTGAACTGACGCGCCACGTGTGCGGCACGACGCCAGTTCTCGGTACGCCCGGCGCGATCCTGCGGCAGGCCTTTGTTCAAGTCCTGACGCAGGTTCTGGCCATCCAGCACAAACACCGCACGGCCCATGTCGAACAGCTTGCGCTCGACCGCATAGGCCAGCGTGCTCTTGCCCGCGCCCGACAGACCGCTGAACAGCACGGTCGCCGGTTGCTGGCCAAAGCGCTGAGCACGTTCTTCAGTCGCAACGTGCGCCAGTTTGCCGTGGTGCGTGGCAGTGCCATGCGTCACTGGCTGCGCGACGATCATGCCAGCGCCAACGGTGCCGTTGGTCAAACGGTCGATGATGATGAACGCGCCGGTGGTGCGGTTGCTTTCGTAACCGTCGAGGGCGATTGGCGCATCGAGCGCAATCTTCACCTTGCCGATTTCGTTGAGCTGCAACGCGCTCGCAGGGCCTTCTTCCAGGGTGTTCACGTCGACCTTGTTAACGATGCTGGCAATCGAGCCCGGCACGTAACTGGTAGCGCGTTTGATGTCGTATTTCTTGCCCGGCAGCATCGGCTCTTCAGCCATCCACACCAGCATCGCTTCGAAGCTGTCGGTGACCGGCGGCACGTTGTCGGCATGCACCAACAGGTCGCCACGGGAGATGTCGATTTCGTCTTCCATGGTCAGCGTCACTGCCTGACCTGGACCGGCGTGTTCCAGCTCACCTTCGAAAGTGACGATGGATTTCACCCGGCTGCTCTTGCCCGACGGCAGCACCACGACTTCGTCACCCTTGTGCACGATGCCACTGGCCAGCGTGCCGGCGAAACCACGGAAGTTCAGGTTCGGACGGTTGACGTACTGCACCGGGAAACGCAGATCGGTGAAGTTGCGGTCGCCCGCAACTTCTACGGTCTCGAGAATCTCCATCAGCGACTGGCCCTTGTACCAAGGCGAGCGCTCGGACTTGTTCACCACGTTGTCGCCCTTGAGGGCAGACATCGGCACGAAGTGCATGCTGGTCGGCTTCATCTTCAAGCCTTCGGCGAACTTCAGGTAGTCGGCCTTGATCGACTCGAACACGCCTTCATCGAAGTCTTTCAAGTCCATCTTGTTGATGGCGACAACGATGTGTTTGATCCCCAGCAGGGAGGCGATGAAGCTGTGACGACGGGTCTGGGTCTGCACGCCGTAACGCGCGTCGACGAGGATGATCGCCAGGTCACAGGTGGAGGCACCGGTGGCCATGTTGCGGGTGTACTGCTCATGGCCAGGCGTATCGGCGATGATGAATTTGCGTTTGGCCGTGGAGAAATAACGGTAAGCGACATCAATGGTGATGCCCTGCTCACGCTCGGCCTGCAGACCGTCGACCAGCAATGCCAGGTCGATGTCGTCACCGGTGGTGCCGACTTTCTTCGAATCGCGGGTAATCGCTTCGAGGTGATCTTCGTAGATCATTTTCGAGTCGTGCAGCAGGCGCCCGATCAGGGTGCTCTTGCCGTCATCGACGTTACCGCAAGTCAAAAAGCGCAGCAGCTCTTTACGTTCGTGCTGGCCCAGGTAGGCGAGGATGTCCTCGCTGATCAAATCAGATACGTGGCTCATTGCATTCAAGCTCCGAGCTGTAAGCTTCAAGCGGCAAGCTTGTCGGCGTACAGCTAGTCAGAAATTTTGTTGATCAACCCGCCCAGCATTCTAGAAAGCTCACGGGTTTCCATAATCCAATTTTCAGCCAGCGGTTCTGCGATGTAAGCGATATCTCGGCCTATCAGGATCTGGGTTCGCAACTCTCCGCAAGAAGCCTTCGCAATCCAAAGAAAGTGCACCTTTTCTTTGCAACTCCGACGCTCCATGCCTTCAGCAATATTGGAAGGCACTGACATTGCAGTGCGGGTGATCTGATCCTTGAATCCAAAATCCCCGCATCGCGCAAACTCTCTAAAAATCCCCACCGCCAAGCATTTGCTTCGCTGCCAAACAACCAGTTTCTCGAAATCCATTACGAGTCATCCGATTCCGGCTCGCAACAACCGGCCGCAAGCGCCAAACCGTAAAGTTACGCATAACGCCTTTAACTTGCAGCTTGCCGCTTGTAACTCGAAGCTTAAAAGTACCCCTGACGTTTTTTGTCTTCCATCGAGCCGGCGCCATCGTGGTCGATGACTCGGCCCTGGCGCTCGGAAGTTCGCGTCAGGAGCATTTCCTGGATGATGTCCGTCAGCGTTTCGGCTTCGGACTCCACGGCGCCCGTCAACGGGTAGCAGCCTAGGGTACGGAAACGCACTTTCTTTTTGACGATGCGCGCTTTGTCTTCGTCGGACAGGTGCTCGAGGATGCGCTCGTCGTCGATCATGATCAGCGTGCCGTTCTTCTCGATCACTTCGCGTTCGGCGGCGAAGTACAGCGGCACAATCGGGATGCCTTCGAGGTAGATGTACTGCCAGATATCCAGTTCGGTCCAGTTCGACAACGGGAACACACGGATGGATTCGCCCTTGTTGACCTTGCCGTTGTAGACGTTCCACAGCTCCGGACGCTGGTTTTTCGGGTCCCAGCGGTGCTTGCTGTCGCGGAACGAGTACACGCGCTCTTTGGCGCGGGATTTCTCTTCATCGCGACGGGCGCCGCCGAAGGCTGCGTCGAAACCATGCTTGTCGAGTGCCTGTTTCAAGCCCTCGGTTTTCATGATGTCGGTGTGCTTGGCGCTGCCGTGGGTGAACGGGTTGATGTTCTGCGCCACGCCATCGGGGTTGATGTGGGTGATCAGGTCCAGGCCCAGTTCTTCGACCATCTTGTCGCGGAACTTGTACATCTCCTGGAATTTCCAGCGGGTGTCGACGTGCATCACCGGAAACGGCAGCTTGCCCGGGAAGAACGCCTTGCGTGCCAGATGCAGCATCACGGCGGAGTCTTTACCGATGGAGTACAGCATCACCGGGTTATCGAACTCGGCGGCCACCTCGCGGATGATGTGGATGCTTTCCGCCTCCAGCTGTTTCAGATGCGTCAGTTTGTCGACCATGGCTACTCACGAAAACTTTCTTATGAACGGCCAGCGGGCCGTGTTCGAGCGGGGAATCCTAGCACAGCGGCCTTCTTCTAATCAGGACGCGGGCTAGAACGAAAGGGCATATGAATATGCCTCACAGTTCGGCCAACCCGCCCCTGTAGGAGCTGCCGAAGGCTGCGATCCTTTGATCTTGTTTTTAAACACCAGATCAAAAGATCGCAGCCTTCGGCAGCTCCTACAGGGGGGGCAAGTCAAATTGGATTGGGGATATCGATGAAGATGTGTTCGAGGGCGAAGCGTTTTGCCAGGTATTCACCGAGTGCCTGCACGCCGTAGCGTTCGGTGGCGTGGTGGCCGGCGGCGATGAAGCTGATGTCGTTTTCGCGAGCACTGTGGAAAGTCTGCTCGGACGCCTCGCCACTGAGGAATAAATCGACGCCCGCCGCGACGCCATGATCGATATAACCCTGGCCACCGCCGGTGCACCAGCCGACCCGCCGAATCATCGGGCTGCCCTCGATCACCAGCGGCTCACGGCCCATGACGTCCTGCACCTTGCGGGCGAAATCGCGTGCGGTCATCGGCTCCTTCAGGGAGCCGACCAGGCCGACGATTTTCAAGTTATCCGGATCCAGCGGCCCTTCGACGGTGATGTCCAACTGACGAGCGAGCTGCACGTTATTGCCGACCTCCGGGTGCAGATCAAGCGGCAAGTGGTAGGCGAGCAGACTGATATCGTGCTTAAGCAAGGTTTTCAATCGACGCTGTTTCATGCCGGTGATGCACGGGTTTTCGCCCTTCCAGAAGTAACCATGATGCACCAGCACCAGATCGGCCCCGGCTTCAACGGCAGCGTCCAGCAAGGCCTGGCTGGCGGTCACGCCGCTGACAATGCGCATCACCTGCGGCTGACCTTCGACCTGCAAACCGTTGGGGCAATAATCGGCAATTTTCGCACTGCCAAGGTAACGGTCGGCTTCTTCGACGAGGGTGCTGAGGGCAACGGCCATGAAAGACTCCTAAATATCCCGTTCCGAGGCACGCGCGGCCTCGTATAATGCGCGACATTATGGGCGGTCTGACCCCGCCTGCAACTTTTCCAGGACGTGCTTAATGTTCAAGGCGCTGCGTTTTATGGGCTGGCCGTTGTTGGCCGGTGTGCTTATCGCTCTGTTGATTATTCAGCGTTACCCGCAGTGGGTCGGGCTGCCGAGCCTCGACGTCAACCTGCAACAGGCCCCGCAAACCACCAGCGTGCAGCAGGGGCCGGTGTCCTATGCCGATGCGGTGACCATCGCGGCGCCCTCGGTGGTCAACCTGTACACCACCAAAGTCATCAATAAACCGGCGCATCCGTTGTTTGAGGATCCGCAGTTCCGCCGTTTCTTCGGGGACAACTCGCCCAAGCAGAAACGCATGGAATCAAGCCTCGGCTCCGGCGTGATCATGAGCCCGGAAGGCTACATTCTGACCAACAACCACGTGACCAGCGGCGCCGACCAAATTGTCGTCGCCTTGAAGGACGGTCGCGAAACCCTCGCCCGGGTGATCGGCAGCGACCCGGAAACCGATCTGGCCGTCCTCAAGATCGACCTGAAAAGCCTGCCAGCCATCACCGTCGGTCGCTCCGACAACATCCGCATCGGCGACGTCGCGCTGGCCATCGGTAACCCGTTCGGCGTCGGCCAGACCGTGACCATGGGCATCATCAGCGCCACCGGGCGTAACCAGTTGGGCCTGAACAACTACGAGGACTTCATCCAGACCGACGCGGCGATCAACCCGGGCAACTCCGGTGGTGCGCTGGTCGATGCCAACGGCAACCTGACGGGCATCAACACGGCGATTTTCTCCAAGTCTGGCGGCTCGCAGGGCATCGGTTTTGCCATCCCGGTGAAACTGGCGATGGAAGTGATGAAGTCGATCATCGAGCACGGTCAGGTGATCCGTGGCTGGCTGGGCATTGAAGTGCAGCCACTGACCCAGGAACTGGCCGAGTCGTTTGGCCTGTCCGGGCGCCCGGGGATTGTCGTCGCGGGGATCTTCCGCGACGGCCCGGCACAGAAGGCCGGCCTGCAATTGGGTGACGTGATTTTGAGTATTGATGGCGAACCGGCGGGTGATGGTCGTCGCTCGATGAACCAGGTCGCGCGGATCAAACCGACTGACAAGGTGACGATTCAGGTGATGCGTAACGGCAAGGAGCTGAAGCTCTCGGCTGAAATCGGCCTGCGTCCGCCGCCGACGCCGGTGCAGGAAAAAGAAGAGAATTAAAAAGTAACCTGCCCCACCGCCCGTGACGGCAACTGCCGCTGCTGGAAGAACGCGATGTATTTCATACATCGCGTTTTTTTTGCCCGTCAGAACGTCAATCGCTGAAACCTGCAGCGATAGCCCTAATAGCCAATAAAACTAAAAAACTGTCATATCCGACAGTGTCGCCGACAGCCCCTTGAGTTTTACGCTGATGCCGTCAAAACCAAATAATCAAAACATGAGGCTGAAAATGGACATTCGAGAAGCAACGAAAGGCTTGAAGCGTAAGGGGTCAGGTTTTATTACGGTTAAACAAAATGGCGGAAAGGAGCACAAGTTCACCTCCGTTGATCTGCACGATTTCGGTAATGACAAGGGAGGTCTAATGGTAGGGGGCGATTATGAAACCTATCACATGATCGATTTTGGTTACCCGGCTCGCTCTACGGACGGAAGCCATAAGGCACATTACAAGAAGGACTTTTCCGATCCTTATATGACGTGGAGTTACAGCGATCGGGAGGGGATGACGCATGTTGCGGATAAGGGAGAACTGAACGTGACCTTCTCGAATTATCTCAACGCGGCGAAAGGCTCCTACAGTTTCGAGACGAAGGAAGGTACGAAGTTCGAGGGTACGTTCGACCTGAAAGCCGGTTGAAGTCTCGCCTCGCTGCCATGCCAGCGGAGTGAATAAGAGACTTTCTCAAAAGGCATGTTATATTGTTTCAATTACGCCAATTGGAACAACATAACATGTCGTCTCGAACAAAGGCCTCCCTGCTCGGCCTGAGCCTCGGTTTGCTGGTTGATCCAGCCTTTGCCGAAGAACCCACCGCCCTCGAACTCGACGCCATCAGCGTCGTCTCCGACTACGAATCGCCGACCGGCCCGATAAAGGGTTACCGCGCCACGCGTTCGTCCAGTGCGACCAAAACCGACACGGCAATCCGCGATATCCCGCAGGCGATCAGCGTGGTGCCCGCCAGCGTGCTCAAGGATCTGGGCAGTACCAGCGTCGAGCGCGCATTGGATTTTGCCGGCGGCGTGTCGAAACAAAACAACTTCGGCGGCCTGACACTGTACGAATACAGCGTGCGCGGCTTCACCACCTCGGAGTTCTACAAGGACGGTTTCAGCGCCAATCGCGGTTATCCGAGCACGCCGGATGCGGCCAACATCGAGCGCATTGAGGTGCTCAAAGGCCCGGCGGCCAGCCTGTACGGTCGAGGCGATCCGGGCGGCACGGTGAACATCGTCACCAAGAAACCGCAGCCCGAAGCCTTTACCACGCTGCAAACCAGAGCCGGCAGTTGGGATCGCTATCGCACTGCGCTGGACGTCAACACGCCGCTGGATGATCAGGGCGATGTGCTCTCGCGGATCAACCTCGCGGTCGAAGACAACAACAGTTTTCGCGATCACGTCGACAGCAAGCGCGTGTTCGTCGCCCCTTCGATCAGTTGGCAATTGAACCCGGACACGTCGCTGCTGGTGGAAAGTGAAATCGTCCGTCACAGCTCCACGTTCGATCGCGGCATCGTCGCGCCGAACAACACATGGAGTGGCGTCTCGCGCTCGACCTTCCTCGGCGAACCCAACGACGGCAACATCGATAACCACAACAACCTGCTGCAAGCGACCCTCGAGCATCACCTCAACGACAGCTGGAAGTTGCGCCTGGCCAGTCATTACAAGGACGGCAAACTCTGGGGTTTCGCCTCGGAAGCCCGTGCGCTGAACGCCGACGGCCACACCGTCAACCGCCGCTATCGCGAGCGCGACACCAACTGGCACGACAGCATCACCCAGCTTGAGCTGCGTGGCCTGTTCGACCTTGGCCCTTGGCAGCACGAACTGCTGATCGGCACCGAGTACGAGAACTTCCGCAAGAACGAGCGCGTCACCACGATTGCTGGCGGCCCCTACGCGATCGACATCTACAACCCGATCTACGGCCAGCCGAAACCCAATGGTGCACGCTCGGGCACGGATACGTTCGAACACGTCGAAAGTCATGCGCTGAACCTGCAGGATCAAATCATCTTCACTGACAAACTGCGCGGGATGATCGGCGCGCGCTTTGAACATTTCGATCAACACATCGACGATCACAGCCGCAACGCCACCAGCGACCAACGGCATGACGCCCTCACCCAACGCGCCGGCCTGCTCTATCAACTGACGCCGCAAACCGGTCTGTTCGCCAACGCCTCGACCTCGTTCAAACCGAACAATGGCCTCGACGCCTCCGGCAAATCTTTCGACCCGGAAGAAGGCGTCGGCTACGAAGTCGGCATCAAGAACGAGCTGTTCGACGAACGCCTGAGCAGCACCCTCGCCTTTTTCCACATCGACAAGGAAAACGTTCTCGCCCTCGATCCGGGCACCGACACCAGCCGTGCAATGGGCAAGGCGCGCAGTCGCGGTTTCGATTGGCAGGTCACCGGACAAGTCACCGACGCCGTGCGGGTGATCGGCGCCTTCGCCTGGATCGACGCCGAAGTCACTCAGGGTGACGCGGTGATTCCCACCGGCAGCCGCATCCTCGGCGTGGCCAAACGCAGCGGCAGTCTGCTCGGGGTTTATGAATTTCAGGATGGCCGTTTGCGCGGCTCTGACGTCGGCGCGGCGTTCACTTATGTCGGCGACCGTTCCGGTGAATCCGGCAGCGATTTTGAATTGCCGGCCTATCACACCGTCGATCTGCTGGCCCACTACAAGTCCAGCGACAACGTCACCGTCGGCCTGAACCTGAACAACCTCTTCGACGAAAAGTATTACGAGCGCTCGTACAGCAACTATTGGGTTAACCCCGGCGAGCCGCGCAATTTCACCGTCAGCCTGACACTCAATCTGTAAAAGGACGTCACCATGCAATACGGCAAAACCCTCGTGCTCATCGCCGCGCTGTTCGCCGGCCAGGTTTCGGCTCATGGCCTGTGGACCGAACAACGGCGCGGCAATATCGAAGTGATCTACGGCCATGGCGCCGAGGATAATGCGTTCAAGGCGCAGAAAATCAGCGGCGCCTGGGCCTACGATGCGGGCGGCAAGATGATTCCGGTGAGCGTTGAACGACTCGCCGATCACGCACGTTTGCAGCCGCTGAAGTCGCCTGCGGTGTTGGCCGTGGCGCTGAATAACGGCATGTGGTCGCAGACTGCCGACAAAAAGTGGGTCAACGAAGGCCGCAGCAAAGTACCGGGCGCTATTGAGGCAACCGAGACATTCAAATACAGCCTGGCGATTTACCAGCCGGGGGCGAAGTTGCCGAAGCTTGATCAGATCAAGTTGTTGATTTTGCCGGAGGTCGATCCGCTGACCGTGGGACCGGGAAAATCGTTGCCGGTGCGGGTGTTGCTCGATGGCAAACCGGCGGCCGGGGTGAAGTTGATTGGCGACTATCGCAGTGCGCCGAACACCCTGAGCACCGAGACCGACAAGGATGGCCGCGCGCGGGTGCTGGTGCGAAATGAAGGGTTGAATGTGATTGCGGCGCAGGTTGAGGTGCCGGTCAAGGACAGTGCTGATGTGAACAGTCGTGGCTTGTTCAGCTCACTGACCTTCCTTGGCGAACCGCATCACGAGTAATCACCACAAATCCCCTGTAGGAGTGAGCCTGCTCGCGATTGCGGTGTGTCATTCAACTCACATGTTGAATGCTGAAACGCATCGCGAGCAGGCTCACTCCTACAGGGTGCAGCGGTGGTTTAAAGCTCGCCCAGGCCGTCGATCAGCGCCTGATTCTGCTCCGGCGTGCCAATCGAGATCCGCAGAAACTGCGCAATCCGCTCCTGCTTGAAGTGACGCACAATCACGCCCTGCTCGCGCAATTTCGCCGCCAGCCCCGCCGCATCATGCTGCGGATGCCGGGCGAAGATGAAGTTCGCCGCCGACGGCAGCACTTCAAAACCCTTGGCCTGCAACTGCGCGATCACCCACTCGCGGCTCTCGATCACCAGACGGCAGGTCTTGTCGAAATACTCGCGATCTTCGAACGCGGCAGCAGCACCGACAATCGCCAGACGATCCAGCGGATAAGAGTTGAAGCTGTTCTTGATTCGCTCCAGCGCCTCGATCAAGTCCGGATGCCCGACCGCCAGACCCACGCGCAAACCGGCCAGCGAGCGCGATTTGGACAGGGTCTGCGTCACCAGCAGGTTCGGATAACGATCGACCAGACTGATCGCCGTCTCGCCGCCGAAGTCGATATACGCCTCATCCACCACCACGACTGAATCCGGGCTGGCCTTGAGGATTTGTTCAACCGCGTCCAGCGCCAGCAGGCACCCGGTCGGGGCGTTCGGGTTAGGGAAAATAATCCCGCCGTTCGGCTTGGCGTAGTCGGCCGGGTCGATCTGGAACTGTGCGTCCAGCGGCACCGCATCAAACTTGATGCCGTACAACCCGCAGTAAACCGGATAGAAGCTGTAGCTGATGTCCGGGAACAGCAACGGCTGATCATGCTGCAACAAACCGTGGAAAATGTGCGCGAGCACTTCGTCCGAACCGTTACCGAGAAACACTTGATTGCTCTGTACGCCGTAGTAGTTGGCGACTGCAGTTTTCAGCAGATCGCTGTTCGGATCGGGGTACAAGCGCAGGTTGTCATTCAGCTCGACCTGCATGGCCGCCAAGGCTTTTGGCGATGGGCCGTACGGGTTTTCGTTGGTGTTGAGCTTGACCAGTTTGGTCAGCTTCGGCTGTTCGCCCGGCACGTATGGCACCAGATCCTTGACGAACGGGCTCCAGAATTTACTCATGCTTTATTCCCCCTGCCCTTGAAGAAAGTCTGCGTCTTTGATGCGGTATTCGGCGCTGCGCGCGTGAGCGCTCAGCGATTCGCCACGGGCCAGCACGGAGGCAGTTTTACCCAGCTCGGAGGCACCGGCCTCGGAGCAGAAGATGATCGACGAACGTTTCTGGAAGTCATACACGCCCAGCGGCGACGAAAACCGCGCGGTGCCGGAGGTCGGCAATACGTGGTTCGGGCCCGCGCAGTAGTCGCCCAGCGCTTCGGAAGTGTGACGGCCCATAAAGATCGCGCCGGCGTGGCGGATCTGCGGCAGCCAGGCTTGCGGATCAGCAACCGACAATTCCAGGTGCTCAGGGGCGATGCGGTTGGCGACTTCGATGGCTTGGGCCATGTCCTTCACGTGAATCAACGCACCACGGCCATTGATCGAGGTTTCGATGATGGTCGCGCGATCCATGGTCGGCAGCAGTTTGTCGATGCTGGCGGCGACCTTGTCGAGGAACTCGGCGTCCGGGCTGACCAGAATCGCCTGCGCGTCTTCGTCGTGCTCGGCTTGCGAGAACAGATCCATGGCGATCCAGTCCGGATCGGTCTGGCCGTCGCACACCACGAGGATTTCCGAAGGGCCGGCGATCATGTCGATGCCAACCTGACCGAACACGTGGCGCTTGGCCGTGGCGACATAAATGTTGCCCGGGCCAACCACTTTGTCGACTTTCGGCACGCTTTCGGTGCCATAAGCCAAGGCAGCAACGGCTTGCGCGCCGCCGATGGTGAACACGCGGTCGACGCCAGCGATGCACGCAGCCGCCAACACCAACTCGTTGATTTCACCGCGCGGGGTCGGCACGACCATGACCACTTCGGTCACGCCGGCGACTTTGGCCGGAATCGCGTTCATCAATACCGACGAAGGATACGACGCCTTGCCGCCCGGCACATACAGACCGGCGCGATCCAGGGGCGTGACCTTCTGGCCCAGCACGGTGCCGTCAGCCTCGGTGTAGCTCCAGGAATCCTGCTTCTGTTTTTCGTGGTAGCTGCGCACACGGGCGGCGGCTTTTTCCAGTGCTTCGCGCTGCGGCACGGTGATGCGCGTCAGCGCCAGTTCCAGGCGCTCGCGCGGCAGGATCAGGTCAGCCATCGAAGCGACTTCGAGGCCGTCGAACTTCTGGGTGAACTCGACCAGCGCCGCGTCACCGCGTTCGCGCACAGCCTTGATGATGTCCAGCACCCGCTGATTGACCGAGTCGTCAGACACACTTTCCCAGCTCAGCAGATGATCCAGATGATGCGCGAAATCCGGGTCAGCAGCGTTGAGTCGGCGAATTGCAGTCGTTGCGGTCATAGCGAGAGCCTCATAGGAATGGCAAAAAACTCAGGCGCCCGAAACTATCATTCGATCCGCTTAGGCACCTGAGAATTCTGGCTATGAGGCGGATAGACGGCGCGACCTGGGGTCGCGCAGGTAAATCAGCCGCGGTGTCGAGACTCCACTGCGTTGCGCAGGGTGTCGATCAACGCCTGGATTCGGGCGTGTTGCATTTTCATCGAAGCCTTGTTGACCACCAGGCGCGAGCTGATCGTGGCGATCAGTTCCTGAGGCTCCAGGCCGTTGGCGCGCAAAGTGTTGCCGGTGTCGACCACGTCGATGATCTTGTCCGCCAGACCGATCAGCGGCGCCAGTTCCATCGAGCCATAGAGCTTGATGATGTCGACCTGACGGCCCTGCTCAGCGTAGTAACGCTTGGCAACGTTGACGAACTTGGTCGCCACGCGCAGACGGCCCTTGGGCTCTGGCGCACCGATCTTGCCGGCGGTCATCAGCTTGCACTGGGCGATCTGCAGGTCCAGTGGCTCATAGAGACCCTGGCCGGTGTATTCCATCAGCACGTCTTTACCAGCGACGCCGAGGTCGGCCGCGCCATGCTCGACATAGGTCGGCACGTCAGTGGCGCGCACGATCAGCAGACGTACGTCTGGCTGAGTCGTAGGAATAATCAGCTTGCGGCTCTTGTCCGGATTCTCGGTCGGCACGATGCCCGCTTCAGCAAGAAGCGGCAGGGTGTCGTCAAGGATGCGGCCCTTGGACAGTGCGATGGTCAACATGGGAAACGTCAGTCCTTATCAAGGTACTCATGTCCGGTCGCAATCGGCGCCGGACACACATCGAGCCGGAAACCGGCTCGACTCAAAACGAATTCAACGGACACGTCCCTGTGTCCACATGCAGCTGTTAGCCCGGTACGCGACGGATCTTGGCGCCCAGCATCTGCAGTTTTTCTTCGATGCACTCGTAACCACGGTCGATGTGGTAGATGCGGTCGATCAGCGTGTCACCTTCGGCAACCAGTGCCGAGATCACCAGGCTGGCCGAAGCTCGCAGGTCGGTGGCCATGACTGGCGCGCCTTTCAGGACTTCAGTACCGGTGACGATGGCAGTGTTGCCTTCGACCTGGATCTTGGCGCCCATGCGGTGCAGTTCGTACACGTGCATGAAACGGTTTTCGAAGATCGTCTCGATCACCGCACCGGTGCCTTCGGCAATGGCGTTGAGCGAGATGAACTGCGCCTGCATGTCAGTCGGGAAAGCCGGGTACGGCGCGGTGCGCACGTTCACTGCCTTCGGACGCTTGCCGTGCATGTTCAGCTCGATCCAGTCTTCACCGCAGGTGATTTCTGCGCCGGCTTCACGGAGTTTTTCCAGAACGGCTTCGAGGATGGTCGGATCGGTGTCCTTGACCTTGACGCGGCCACCGGTCACGGCAGCAGCCACCAGGTAGGTGCCGGTTTCAATACGGTCAGGCATGACTTTGTAGAAGCACGAACCCAGACGCTCGACGCCATCAATGGTGATGGTGTCGGTGCCGGCGCCGGAAACCTTGGCGCCCATGGCGTTGAGGAAGTTCGCCAGGTCAACCACTTCAGGCTCGCGGGCGGCGTTCTGCAGCACGCTGCGGCCCTTGGCCAGAGCAGCGGCCATCATGATGTTCTCGGTACCGGTCACACTGACGGTATCGAAGAAGAAGCTTGCACCGCGCAGGCCACCTTCAGGCGCCTTGGCCTTGATGTAGCCGCCTTCGACGTCGATCACCGCGCCCATGGCTTCGAGACCACGGATGTGCAGGTCGACCGGACGCGAACCGATGGCGCAACCGCCAGGCAGTGCAACTTCGGCTTCACCGAAACGGGCAACCATCGGGCCCAGTACCAGGATCGACGCACGCATGGTTTTCACCAGTTCGTACGGGGCGATCAAGGTCTTGATGGTGCGCGGGTCGATTTCGACGCTGAGTTTCTCGTCGATCACCGGCTCAATGCCCATGCGACCGAACAGCTCGATCATGGTAGTGATGTCGTGCAGGTGCGGCAGGTTGCCAACGGTCACCGGGCCATCACACAGCAGGGTGGCAGCCAGGATCGGCAGGGCAGAGTTCTTTGCCCCGGAAATGCGGATCTCGCCATCAAGGCGAGCGCCACCGGTAATAATCAATTTATCCATAAGAATCTCGACGCCCTTAGGCTCAGGTGCGCTCGGCCCAGGCCGCGCTGCTGAAAAATTTCATAGTGACCGCATGGATGCTGCCATCGGTGATCCATGGGTTCAAATGGGCATAGACCTGCTGCTGACGCTTCACCGGGCTCAACGCCGCCAGTTCATCGCTAATCACGTTCAGCTGGAAATTGCAGCCTTCGCCCTCAACTTCTACCAACGTTCCGGGCAGCTTTCCTTCAAGGAAGCTCTTCACTTCTACGGCCTGCATGCTCAACCTCAATCGGCGCCCTGTGCGCACGGGTCGGACATCATACAAAAAAGCCCCGCGCCTGCGAACCCCGCATGGCAGGACTCTGACGGGGGGCTTCTTTATAGATGTGGGTTCAGGGGTGCGCCAACAGTTCGGTCAATTCACTGACCTGAGCAATTTCGCGCATGTCTTCGGGCATTGCGCGGATGCTGACAGCCTTGCCGGCCGCCTTGGCATCGCGCATGAAGCACAGCAGCAACGACAAGCCGACGCTACTGGACTTCTTCACCGCCGAGCAATCGATCACCAGCGATGCCGCTTTACTGGACTTGATCAGTGCCTGGCCTTCCTTGCGCAAGTCAGGGCCGGTGCGGTAATCCAGCACTCCGCTGAGCAGAAGCTCGTCGACATCACTCATACGAACTGCGGCCTCACTCATTGTGCTGGGTTCTTTTCGGTGGATTCCTTGGCCTTGGCCACTTCACCGGCCCAACCATTGATGGTCTTGTCCAGGTCGTTGCCATTACGCTGCATCGCGTCGGCGAACTGATCACGGAACAGCTTGCCGATGTTGATGCCGTTGATGATCACGTTGCGCAGTTTCCACTCGCCATTGATCTTCTCCAGCGTGTACTGCACAGGATAGATCGCGCCGTTGCTGCCCTTGACGGTCATGTTGACGCTGGTGCGATCACCCGACTCGTCCTTCGCCGGATCAACGGTAATGCCCTGGTTGTTGTACTCGAGCAAGGCGTTGCCGTAGAACTGGAACAGGCCTTTCTTGAAGTTTTCCTGGAAGGTCTGCATCTGCGCCGGCGTGGCCTTGCGCGAATACTTGACCGTCATGATGCTCTTGGAAATGCCTTCGGCGTCCACCACCGGCCCGACGATGCTGTTGAGCGCCGCGTAGAAATCAGTCGGATCCTGCTTGTATTTCTCTTTGTTGGCCGCCAGATCGGCCAGCAACCGGTTGGTTGTGTCCTGAACCAGATCGTGTGCCGAAGTCGCAGCCGCCACGGCGTTACCCATCAACGGCAAGGCCGCCAACAGCACCAACAGGCTGCGTCGCAAGATAGAGATCATTCAAAAGCTCCTCATTTGGCGTCTTTGCTAACGGTATTGAGCAGGAATTTACCGATCAGGTCTTCCAGTACCAGAGACGACTGCGTGTCGTGGATGGTTCCGCCATCCTTCAGCGGTTTGTCTTCCCCACCGACGCTGATACCGATGTACTTCTCGCCCAGCAGACCAGCGGTCAGGATAGACGCTGTGGAGTCGGTTGGCAGGTTGTCGACCTTTTTATCCACTTGCAGGGTGACCCGACCGGTGAAGCTGTCGCGATCCAGATCGATCGCCGTGACCTTGCCGATGGTCACACCGGCCATGGTCACTTTGGCTCTGACCGTCAAACCGGCGATATTGTCGAAGTAGGCATAAAGTTTATAGGTGTCAGTGGTCGACGTCGGAGACAGGCCACTGACCCGCAACGCAAGCAGCAACAAAGCCAGGATCCCTGCCAGCAGGAACAGGCCGACACCGATTTCCAGGGTGCGGTTTTGCATCAGAAATCTCCAAACATCAAAGCGGTCAGAATAAAGTCCAGGCCGAGCACTGCCAGCGAGGCAAACACCACGGTCTTGGTGGTGGCACGACTGATTCCCTCGGAAGTGGGCTCACAGTCATAGCCTTGGAATACGGCGATCCAGGTGACGACGAAGGCGAAAACGATGCTTTTGATGACACCGTTAAGCACATCACTGGTGAAGTTCACGCTGTTCTGCATGTTCGCCCAGTAGGAGCCTTCATACACGCCCAGCCAGTCGACAGCTACCCACGAACCGCCCCAGATGCCTACCACGCTGAAAATCATCGCCAGCACCGGCAGGGAAATGAAACCGGCCCACAGGCGCGGGGCAATGATGTACTTGAGCGGGTCGACACCGATCATTTCCAGGCTGGAAAGCTGTTCAGTCGACTTCATGTTGCCGATTTCGGCGGTCAGCGCCGAACCGGCACGCCCGGCGAACAGCAACGCCGTCACCACCGGCCCCAGTTCACGCAGCAAGGTCAGGGCCACCATCTGCCCTACCGCCTGCTCCGAACCGTAGCTCGACAGAATGCTGAAACCCTGCAACGCCAGGACCATGCCGATGAAAATGCCGGAGACGACAATAATCACCAGCGACATCACGCCGACCGAATGCAGTTGCTTGACCAGCAGGCCGAAGCCACCGCTGATGCCACCACGCCCCAGCAAGGCATGAAACAGGAACAGCGTGGCCCGACCGAACACCGCAACGGCATCGATCGCCGCTTCGCCAAACCGGCGAACGCGTTCTATTAATGAAATTCTGCGCATCAGCGCTTCCCCAGAAGATCTGCGCGGTAATCCGTCGCTGGAAAATGGTACGGCACCGGGCCATCGGGATTGCCGGTCATGAACTGACGGATACGCGGCTCGTCCGAGTTCATCAGTTCATCCGGTGTGCCCTGCCCCAACACCTGACCATCACCGACGACATAAATGTAGTCGGCAATGCTCGCGGTTTCGGCCAGATCGTGGGAGACCACGATACTGGTGATCCCCAGCGCATCGTTGAGCAGACGGATCAGGCGCACCAGCACGCCCATGGCGATCGGGTCCTGGCCGACGAACGGTTCGTCGTACATGAGAATCTGCGGATCGAGCGCAATCGCCCGGGCCAGCGCGACACGACGTTTCATGCCGCCGGACAGTTCGTCAGGCATCAATTCGATGGCGCCACGCAGACCGACTGCCTGCAATTTGAGCAGGACGATGTCGCGGATCATTTCTTCCGGCAATTGGGTATGAACGCGCAGGGGGAAAGCGACGTTCTCGAAGACATCGAGATCGGTGAACAGCGCGCCGCTCTGAAACAGCACACCCATGTGCTTGCGCGCATCGAACAGATCGCTGCGCGACAGCTTCGGCAGGTTCTGACCGTTGACCCAGACTTCGCCGCTGGTGGGACGCAACTGCGCGCCCATCAACCGCAGCAGCGTGGTCTTGCCACACCCGGAAGGCCCCATGATGCCGGTGACCTTGCCGCGCGGGATGCGAATATCGACGTTATTGAAAATGCTGCGCGCACCGCGCTTGAAGGAGACTCCCTTCAGCTCGACCGCGTAGGCGTTATCGGCACTCATCTAAACTCCTTGCGATGCAGCCTCTCACTCGGACGCCAGGCTTTCTTGGGAAAGCACATACATCCCGGGCAGGCCGAACTGGCGGCGAACTATATCACTGCAACCGCCAAGCGCCCAAGGCTTGTGCCGGCGCATGTTCAGTGATTTGACAGGCCCGCAGCAGGTTTTCGAAGCATTTGGTAACGAGGAATGACAAAGCGCGACGATCTTGCGTGAGGCTTTGCAACATAACCGCTATAATCGCCGCCTTTTCATCGGGCTATACGATTTCTGACATGAGCCAATCCAGCGACCTGATTCAATCGGCACAACGCACCATCCAACTCGAAGTGGAAGCCGTACAAGGCTTGTTGCCCCATATCGACGCCGATTTCGTCCGTGCTTGCGAGATGATTCTGGCCAGCAAAGGCCGTGTGGTCGTGGTCGGCATGGGCAAATCCGGGCACGTCGGCAACAAGATTGCCGCGACCCTGGCCAGCACCGGCACCCCGGCTTTTTTCGTTCACCCGGCCGAAGCCAGTCATGGCGACATGGGCATGATCACCCGCGACGACGTGATCCTGGCCCTCTCCAACTCTGGCTCGACCAACGAAATCGTCACCCTGCTGCCACTGATCAAGCGCCTGGGCATCCAGCTGATCAGCGTCACCGGTAACCCGCAATCGCCGCTGGCCAAGGCAGCCGAAGTCAATCTCAACGTTCACGTCGAGCATGAGGCTTGCCCGTTGAATCTGGCACCGACCTCGTCGACCACCGCAGCCCTGGTCATGGGCGATGCCCTGGCCGTGGCATTGCTCGAAGCGCGTGGTTTCACCGCTGAAGATTTCGCGTTTTCGCATCCGGGCGGGGCCCTCGGCCGCCGCCTGTTGCTGAAAGTTGAAAACGTCATGCACGCCGGGCAAGAGCTGCCGCAGGTGCAGCGCGGTACCCTTTTGAAGGACGCGTTGATGGAAATGACCCGCAAGGGCCTGGGCATGACGGCGATCCTTGAAGCCGACGGCAAACTGGCCGGGATCTTTACCGACGGCGATTTGCGCCGCACCCTTGATCGCAGCATCGATATCCGCAGCGCCACCATCGACCAGGTAATGACGGCCCACGGCAAGACCGCCCGGCCCGAGATGCTTGCCGCCGAGGCCCTGAAAATCATGGAAGACCACCGAATCAACGCACTGGTAGTTGTCGACGAGGACGATCGCCCGATTGGCGCCTTCAACCTTTCCGATCTGCTGCGCGCAGGAGTCATGTAAATGAGCAACGATCTGCTGCAACGCGGCAAAGCGATCAAACTGGCGGTGTTCGACGTCGACGGGGTCCTCACCGACGGGCGCCTGTATTTCCTCGAAGACGGCAGCGAATTCAAGACCTTCAACACCCTTGATGGCCAAGGCATCAAGATGCTGATGAATGCGGGCGTACAAACTGCCATTATCAGCGGCCGCAAGACACCGGTGGTTGAGCGTCGGGCGAAAAACCTGGGTATCCCGCATCTTTTTCAGGGGCGCGAAGACAAATTGGTCGTTCTCGACGGTCTACTTGAACAACTGGGCCTAAGCTATGAACAGGTCGCCTACCTCGGTGACGACCTGCCTGACCTGCCGGTGATCCGCCGCGTGGGCCTGGGGATGGCGGTCGCCAACGCTGCCGATTTCGTCCGCGAACACGCCCATGGCGTAACCCGCGCCCGTGGCGGCGAAGGCGCCGCCCGCGAATTCTGCGAATTGATCCTGCGTGCGCAGGGCAGCCTTGATGCCGCCAATGCCGCGTACTTGTGAGTCAAACCATGTTTAGCAAAAAATTTCGCAACTTCCTGCTGTTCGGTTGCATCGCGGCGCTTTTCGCCGCGGTCGGCTACTGGAACATCAGCCCGGAACGCTTCCTCGACAAGCCGCAGGTCACGTCGACCGAAAGCCCGATCGACTGGTATGCAACCAACACACACACCCTGCAATACCTGCCGGACGGCAAAGTGCAATATGAAATGACGTCCGAGAAAGCCGAGCACGTCAAGGCGACCGACATCACGCTGGTCACCAAACCTGATCTGAACATGTACCGCGGCACGGATTTCCCGTGGCACGTGACCAGTGAACGCGGCGAAGTGAACTCGGGTGGCACCCAGGTTGAATTGATCGACTCGGTGCGCATCAAGCGCACCGACGAAAAGAAGCGCGATCTGCTGGTCACCTCCACTCGCATGACGGTGTTCCCGCAGGAGCAATATGCGCAGACCGAGCAACCCGTTAGAATCGACGGCGCTGGCGGTGTATCGACTGGCGTTGGAATGAAAGCGTATCTGAAGGACAGCAGGATACACCTGCTATCGAACGTAAGAGGACAGTATGAGGCTCGTTAAAACCCTCCCTATTTTGCTCAGTCTGGGCGCAGCACTGGGAAGCGTGAGCGCCTGGGCTCTGCCGAACGATCAAGAGCAGCCAATCCGCATTCAGGCCGACGATGCCCAACTGGACGACAAGAACGGCGTTGCTACCTATAAAGGTGACGTGATCATCACCCAGGGTTCGATGAAGGTCACCGGCAATACCGTGACCATCACCCGTACCCCGACCGGTGATATCGACGTGGTGACCTCGGTCGGCAACCTCGCCTACTTCGAACAGCTGCAGACCGCTGGCGACACCAAGCCTGTACAGGGCTGGGGCGTGACGATCCAGTACCACGCCGCGCAAAACCGCGTTGTGCTGATCGACAAGGCCAAGGTTGTCGACAAAGACAACAACACCACTCAGGGCGAGAAGATCGTCTATGACACGGTGAAAAAACTTGCCAGCGCCGGTCGCGCTACCGGCAGCAAGGTCACCGAGGCGCGTCCGCGCATCGACATGGTGATCCAGCCGAAGAAGAAAACCGAAGAGAAAACCCAGTAATGGCAACTCTGAAAGCTCAGCACCTGGCCAAGGCCTATAAAAGCCGCCAGGTCGTGCGTGACGTCAGCCTGTCGATCGACAGCGGCCAGATCGTCGGCCTGCTCGGCCCCAACGGCGCCGGCAAGACCACGTGCTTCTACATGATCGTCGGCCTGGTGCAGGCCGATCAGGGCCGCGTACTGATCGATGATCTGGACGTCAGCCACCAGCCGATGCACGGTCGTGCCAAGGCTGGTATCGGCTATCTGCCGCAAGAAGCGTCGATCTTCCGCAAACTGTCGGTCGCCGACAACATCATGGCCATCCTCGAAACCCGTCAGGAACTCGACAAGGCCGGTCGTCGCAAGGAGCTGGAAAGCCTGCTGCAGGAATTCCACATCAGCCACATCCGCGACAACCTCGGCATGAGCCTGTCGGGTGGTGAACGCCGCCGCGTGGAAATTGCCCGCGCGCTGGCCACCGCGCCGAAATTCATCCTGCTCGACGAACCGTTTGCCGGTGTCGACCCGATCTCGGTCGGCGATATCAAGCAGATCATCCACCATCTCAAGGCCAAGGGCATCGGTGTACTGATCACCGACCATAACGTGCGTGAGACGCTGGATATCTGCGAAACCGCGTACATCGTCAACGACGGTCAACTGATCGCCGAAGGTGACGCCGAAACCATCCTGGCCAACGATCTGGTCAAGGAAGTGTATCTGGGTCACGAGTTCCGCCTGTAAGCGCTACAGCATCCTGGTGATTCGCGAGGGTGCTGTATCGATGAAGCAGCTTTTTATACGCTTTAATTGTTACAGCGCTCTAGGCAAACACTTCAGTTTCAGGCATATAATTTGCTTAAGTTTGGCGCTTCGGCGCCCTGTAGTGGATGGCGCATAGCGCCGGCGAATAAGGTGTTAAGCCCCTGCCATGAAACCATCGCTAGTCTTGAGAATGGGCCAGCAGCTGACGATGACACCGCAGCTGCAACAGGCCATCCGTCTGCTCCAATTGTCGACCCTGGATCTGCAACAGGAAATCCAGGAGGCGCTGGAATCCAATCCGATGCTCGAACGCCAGGAAGAAGGCGAAGACTTCGACAATTCCGACCCCTTGGCCGACAACGCTGAACAGAAGCCCACCGAGATCCAGGAACCTTCCTACCAGGAAACCGCGCCGACCGTCGACAACCTCGAAGACGGCGATTGGAGCGAACGCATTCCCAACGAATTGCCGGTCGACACCGCTTGGGAAGATGTCTATCAGACCAGCGCCAGCAGCCTGCCCAGCAGCGACGATGACGAGTGGGATTTCACCACCCGCACCTCCGTTGGCGAAAGCCTGCAAAGCCACCTGTTGTGGCAACTGAACCTCGCCCCGATGTCCGACACCGATCGCCTGATCGCCGTGACCCTGATCGATTGCATCAACAATCAGGGCTATCTGGACGAAACCCTCGAAGAAATCCTCGAAGCGTTCGATCCGGAACTGGACATCGAGCTGGACGAGATTGAAGCCGTCCTGCACCGCATCCAGCAATTCGAACCGGCCGGTATCGGTGCGCGCAACCTTGGCGAATGCCTGTTGCTGCAATTGCGCCAGTTGTCGGCCAAGACGCCATGGCTGGCAGAAGCCAAGCGTCTGGTCACGGACTACATCGACCTGCTTGGCAGCCGCGATTACAGCCAGTTGATGCGCCGCATGAAACTCAAGGAAGACGAGTTGCGCCAGGTCATCGAGCTGGTGCAGAGCCTCAATCCGCGTCCGGGTTCGCAGATCGAATCCACTGAGGCCGAGTACGTTGTACCTGACGTGATCGTGCGCAAGGACAACGAGCGCTGGCTGGTCGAGCTGAATCAGGAATCGGTGCCACGCCTGCGCGTCAATGCGCAATACGCCGGATTCGTCCGTCGCGCCGACACCAGCGCCGACAACACCTTCATGCGCAATCAGTTGCAGGAAGCGCGCTGGTTCATCAAGAGCCTGCAGAGCCGCAATGAAACCCTGATGAAAGTTGCCACCCAGATCGTCGAGCATCAGCGCGGTTTTCTGGAGTACGGCGACGAAGCCATGAAACCGCTGGTCTTGCACGACATTGCCGAAGCGGTGGGCATGCATGAATCAACGATTTCCCGGGTGACCACACAGAAATTCATGCATACCCCGCGCGGTATTTATGAGCTGAAATACTTTTTCTCAAGCCATGTCAGCACCTCCGAAGGCGGCGAATGCTCGTCCACGGCGATTCGCGCGATCATCAAAAAACTGGTTGCCGCGGAAAATCAGAAAAAGCCGTTGAGTGACAGCAAGATCGCTGGTTTACTGGAGGCACAAGGCATTCAGGTGGCTCGCCGCACCGTCGCCAAGTACCGCGAATCCTTAGGGATCGCGCCTTCGAGCGAACGCAAGCGGTTGATGTAAGCCACGTTACAGCGTTCCAGTGGCAGGCTATCCAGCCTGCCGCTTTATGCACTGGCAACGAAGGAGAAGCTGTATGCAAGTCAACATCAGTGGACACCAACTGGAAGTGACCCAACCTCTGCGTTCCTATATCGAGGAAAAACTCCAACGACTGGAGCGCCATTTCGACAAGATCACCAACGTGCAGGTCACGATGTGCGTCGAAAAGCTGAAGCAGAAAATCGAAGCCACCTTGCATATACCCGGCAGCGAAGTGGTCGCCAACGCGGAACATACCGATATGTACGCGGCGATCGACGCCTTGACCGACAAGCTGGATAAACAACTCAAAAAGCATAAGGAAAAGACCCAGAGCCTGCTCCAGGGCGCGACCGGTCGATAACCCCCCACCCCATGATCCGACTTGAAAGTATCCTGACCCCCGGCCGTTCCCTCGTGAACGTGCCGGGCGGCAGTAAAAAGAAAGCCCTCGAACAAATTGCCAACCTGATCGCCCGCGAAGTGCCGGATCTGGAGATGCAAGATGTCTTCGAGGCTCTGATTGCCCGTGAAAAACTCGGTTCTACCGGTTTTGGCAACGGCATCGCCATTCCTCACTGCCGCCTCAAAGGCTGCGAAACGCCCATCAGTGCGTTGATGCACCTTCAAGCCCCCATCGATTTCGACGCCATTGACGGCGCGCCGGTTGACCTGCTGTTTGTCTTGCTGGTCCCGGAAGCCGCTACCGATGCGCACCTGGAGTTGCTGCGTCAGATCGCCAGCATGCTCGACCGCAAGGACGTGCGTGACAAATTGCGCAGCGCCGCGAGCAACGAAGCCTTGTACCAGGTCGTTCTGGACGAGCAAAACGGGCAGTAATCATGCGCTTGATCATCGTCAGCGGCCGTTCCGGCTCGGGTAAAAGTACCGCCCTTGATGTCCTTGAGGACAACGGTTACTACTGCATCGACAATCTGCCGGCAGGCTTGCTGCCAGAGCTGGCCGAGCGCGCATTGATCCATACGGAGCTTGCGCAACCGCTGGTTGCCGTGTCGATTGACGCGCGCAACCTGCCGAGCCACCTGAGCCGCTTTCCCGAACTGCTGGAAGATGCCCGCAGCAAGCATATTCAATGTGATGTGCTTTATCTTGATGCCGATGAAGAAACCCTGCTCAAGCGTTTCTCCGAAACTCGCCGCCGCCACCCGCTGAGCAATGCCAACCGGTCGCTGGCCGAAGCGATTCACGATGAAACTGCCCTGCTCGGCCCGATCGCCGATCTCGCCGACCTGAAGATCAACACCACCAATCTGAACCTGTACCAGTTGCGCGACACTATCAAGCTGCGCTTGCTGAATCAGCCGGAGCCGGGCACGGCATTTCTGGTCGAGTCATTCGGTTTCAAGCGCGGCATGCCGGTGGATGCGGACCTGGTGTTCGACGTACGCTGCCTGCCCAACCCGTACTGGAAGCCGGAGCTGCGCGAGCAGTCCGGTCTCGATGCCCCCGTGGCCGAGTACCTGGAGGCGCAGCCTGAGGTTGAAGAAATGTTCCAGGACATCTTCACCTACCTGCACAAGTGGCTGCCACGTTTTGCCGCGAGCAACCGTGCCTACGTGACCATTGCCATTGGCTGCACCGGCGGGCATCACCGCTCCGTCTACCTGACTGAACGCCTGGGTCAGGCCCTGCAGAAAACCCTGAAGAACGTCCAGGTTCGCCACCGCGACCTCACTTAAAGGATTCACACCGCGATGCCTGCTCTGGAAATCGAAATCATCAACAAACTGGGCCTGCATGCCCGCGCATCGGCCAAGTTTGTTGGAGTGGCCGGGCAGTATCCGGATTGCACGATCAGAGTGGGTCGCACGCCTGAGACCACGGTTGACGGCAAAAGCATCATGGCGATGATGATGCTGGCGGCTGGCAAGGGCACCAAAATCTATCTGAGTACTGAAGGGCATCAGGAACAGGAAGCACTGGATGCGTTGGTGACGTTGATCAACAACTACTTCGATGAAGGTGGCTGACAGCCAACATCAAAAGATCGCAGCCTGCGGCAGCTCCTACAGTGAACGCATTCCAATGTAGGAGCTGCCGCAG
>NZ_RWIL01000119.1:0-4974 GCF_009764635.1 Pseudomonas sp. PB103
AGGCTGCGATCTTTTGATCTTGAAAACAACATCAAAAGATCGCAGCCTGCGGCAGCTCCTACAGGGGGGGCGCGTAAGTCTGTAAGATCTCCATTCCGCTTCAGAAGCAATCCGCTGAGCCCATGCCGCAACCCGCCTCCTCAAAACTCGCCCGCGTGCTGTTCGGCCTCTTGGCCTACGTCAGCCTCGGCATCGGCCTGATCGCCATTGTCGTGCCCGGCCTGCCGACCACCGAGTTCATCCTCCTCGCCGCCTGGGCCGCGACCCGCAGCTCGCCGCGCCTGAGTGCCTGGCTGGAAAACCATCGGCTGTTCGGGCCGATTCTGAGTAACTGGCGCAACGGCAAGATCATCGCGCGCAAGGCCAAGGTCAGTGCGACGGTGAGCATGCTGCTCTGCGCGACGGTGATGCTGGTGGTGCTCGATCACGGCTGGCCGGTTTATCTGGCGATTGCCGGGATGAGTCTGGGCAACCTGTGGATCTGGTCGCGCCCTGAAACCATTCCTGTTTAAGCCACACCGAGTTTCTGTGCAAAGAACTCTTGTGGTGAGGGGATTCTGTGGTGAGGGGATTTATCCCCGATTGGCTGCAAAGCAGCCACAGTGCAGATAACCCGGATCTGTCAGACAGAACCCATTCTCAGGATTTGGGCCTGCTTCGCAGGCCATCGGGGATAAATCCCCTCGCCACAAAAGCTCTCCTCTCCTCACACTCAGACACATCATATTCATCCCACTGAAACATCCCTGAAATTATTGCCTTTTCCAGCACTTTCCCCTGCGCAAACGTTTAGCTATGACCGTTCGTCGGCAGCCGGCTCATGCCCTCTCGCCTCGCGCCGATGAGCATTGAATGGCGCTGAATGGATTTGGCGAACCGGATAGTTAATGTCCGCCAGCCACCCGTTTATTCATTCGCGAGATCGCCCCATGTTCGACTCTCTGTCCATTCGCCTGAAAATCGTTTTGCTCTCCGGTCTGTGCCTGCTCGGTGTGGTCGCGCTGATCGTCAGCATGAACATCTACCAGACCAACCAGAACGACGAACTGGTCAGCACCTCCAGCAACCAGTTGCTCACCGCCAGTGTGCAGAACCTGCTGCAAGCCAAGGCCGCCGAACAAGCGGTGCGGGTGCAGAAAACCTTTGGCGAAAGCCTGTTGGTGATCACCGCCCTGGCTGACCAGATCAAGGACATGCGGGTGATGGCCGCCAAGCGTTCGCTGGACGCCGGTGCCCTGCGCGAAGAGTTGAACCTGAGCCTGAAAACCGCCTTCGAGCGCAACGACAAGGTGCTCGGCATCTGGCTCGCCTTTGAACCGAACGGCCTCGACGGCAAGGACAGTGAATTCGCCAACGATGCCGCACGCCAGTCCAACGAAGCCGGGCGTTTCGCCACGTACTGGAGCCGCGCGGCCGGTTCCTCGCTGAACACCATCATGGTCGAGGAAGACCTGACCAAGACCACCCTCAGCGTCAGCGGCACGCCGTACAACAGCTGGTACACCTGCCCTCGCGACAACAAGCGCACCTGCTTGCTTGATCCATACGCCGACACCGTGGGCAACAAGGAAATGCTCATGACGACCATTTCCGTGCCGCTGATCGTCGACGGCAAGGCCATCGGTGTGGTCGGTGTCGACATCGCCCTCGACGCCCTGCAAGCGGCCGCTGTCGAGTCGCAACGCAACCTCTTCAACAACGCCGGGCACATGCTGATCGTCTCCGGCAGTGGCGTGCTCGCTGCCGACAGTTCGGACGCGACCAAGGTCGGCAAAAAGATCAGCGACACCCTCGGCGCCAATGGTCAGGATGTACTGCAACTGCTCGCCTCCGGCACGCCGAAAGTGATCGAACAGGGCGATCTGATCCGTGCGGTGTATCCGGTCGATCCGATCGGCAACGCGCGCGCCTGGGGCGTGGTCATCGACCTGCCGAAACAAGTGCTGCTGGCCGATTCGGTCAAGCTGCAAGCGGTGCTTGATGACGCACAGGAAACCGGCGTGATCACCGCGCTGCTGGTTGCCATCGTGGCCGGCGTGATTGGCCTGTTGCTGATCTGGCTCACCGCGTCCGGCGTCACCCGACCGATCAACAGCGTCGCCGAAATGCTCAAGAACATTGCCAGCGGTGAAGGCGATCTGACCCAACGCCTGAACTACAGCAAGAAGGACGAACTCGGCGAACTGGTCAACTGGTTCAACCGCTTCCTCGACAAGCTGCAACCGACCATCGCGCAGATCAAGCAAAGCATCACCGAAGCGCGCGGCACCGCCGACCAGTCCTCGGAAATCGCCCGCCAGACCAGCGAAGGCATGCAGGTGCAGTTCCGTGAAATCGACCAGGTTGCGACCGCCTCCAACGAAATGAGCGCCACCGCCCACGACGTCGCCAACAGCGCCTCGAACGCGGCCAATGCTGCGAAGGGTGCCGATCAGTCGGCCAGGGACGGCATGTCGATCATCGAGCGCAGCACTCGCGACATCAACCAACTGGCCGATGAAGTCAGCAAAGCGGTGACTGAAGTTGAAGCGCTGGCGGTCAACAGCGAGCAGATCGGCTCGGTACTGGAAGTGATCCGCAGCATCGCCGAACAGACCAACCTGCTGGCGCTTAACGCGGCCATTGAAGCGGCCCGTGCCGGCGAAAGCGGACGTGGTTTCGCCGTGGTTGCTGACGAGGTACGCAACCTTGCCAAACGCACGCAGGATTCGGTCGAAGAGATTCGCGTGGTGATCGAGCGTATTCAGACCGGCACCCGTGGCGTGGTCGCGACCATGCATTCGAGCCAGACCCAGGCGCACAACAACGCCGGGCAGATTCGTCAGGCGGTGGATGCGCTGGGCAAGATCAGCGACGCAGTGACGGTGATCAGCGACATGAACCTGCAAATCGCCAGCGCCGCCGAGCAGCAAAGCGCGGTGGCCGAAGAGGTCAACCGTAACGTTTCGGCGATTCGTACCGTGACCGAAACCTTGACCGGCCAAGCCACTGAATCGGCCGCGATCAGCAGCCAGCTCAATGCCCTGGCGAGCCAGCAGATGAAATTGATGGACCAGTTCCGCGTATAAACACCTAGCGAAAATCACCGCAAACCCTGTGGGAGCTGGCTTGCCAGCGATGGAGGCAGATCAGTCAGTACATTGTTGACTGACCCTCCGCTATCGCTGGCAAGCCAGCTCCCACAGGGTCAAGTGGCAACCCTGCAATCGGGGATTTCATCTGACTCGGGATTGTTTTGCACTATCATCGCCCTCTCGTTCCGGAGGGCCTTCGATGACTGATTTACTCACGTCCATTCAAGCCGCACTCGGCTTGTCGCACACGCCAATTCCGTTCACCGGCCGAGGCGCCCTGCCCTCGGCGTTCGCCGTCACCGACCTTGCCTGCGCGAGCATTGCCGCTGCCGGACAAGCCGCCAGCGAACTTCTGCATCAGCAAACCGGCCAGCTGCCCACCATTGAAGTCGACCGTCGCCTGGCCTCGTTCTGGTTCTCCAGTTCACTGCGCCCGATCGGCTGGCAGGTGCCGCCACTGTGGGACCCGATTGCTGGTGATTACCCAACCTGCGACGGCTGGATTCGTCTGCACACCAACGCCCCGCATCACCGTGCTGCCGCTGAACATGTACTCGGTGCCTGCGCTGACCGTACGGAAATGGCGGCGAAAGTCGCGCAATGGGCGAGTACGGATCTGGAGCAGGCCGTGGTCGAGGCCAAGGGTTGCGCCGCCGAAATGCGCAGTTGGGCACAGTGGCAACAGCATCCGCAGGGGTTGGCGGTGAATGCCGAGCCGCTTGTTCACTTCATCACTAATCAGGATGAACATGCGAAATCGTGGCAAGGCTCAGTGGAACGCCCATTGGCCGGGATCAAGGTGTTGGATCTGACGCGAGTACTCGCCGGCCCTACCGCCAGTCGTTTCCTCGCGGGGCTAGGTGCTGAGGTTTTGCGCATCGATCCGCCGACCTGGAATGAGCCCGGTGTCGTCCCGGAAATGACCTTGGGCAAACGCTGCGCACGCTTGGATCTGCAGGTTGCGGCGGATCGCGCGGTGTTCGAGAGTTTGTTGAAAGACGCCGACATCCTGCTGCACGGCTATCGCGCCGACGCACTGGAGCATCTCGGTTTCGGCGTGGAACGCCGCCGCCAACTGGCGCCGGGGCTGATCGACGTTTGCCTCAATGCCTACGGCTGGAGCGGCCCATGGCAGAACCGCCGGGGCTTCGACAGCCTGGTGCAAATGAGCAGCGGCATCGCCGAGGCCGGGCAGCGTTGGCAGCAGGCCGATAAACCGACGCCGTTGCCGGTGCAGGCGCTGGATCATGCGAGCGGATATTTGCTGGCGGCGAGTGCGATCAGATTGCTGACTGACCGGTTGCGGAATGGGCATGGTGGTTCGGCACGGTTGTCGTTGGCGCGGACGGCGAGGTTGTTGATTGAGTATGGGTCAGGAACAAGCGAAGCGTTGCGTGTCGAGGATGAACAAGACCAAGGGTTGCCCTTGGAACAAACCCCATGGGGGCCAGCACATCGGTTGCTGGCGCCGGTGAAGATCAGCGGCACACCGTTGCAGTGGGCGTTGCCTGCCACGGATTTGGGCGCCCACCGGCCGCAGTGGGTTTGAAGAGCCCCTCACCCTAGCCCTCTCCCAGGGGGAGAGGGGACTGATTGGGGGATATTGGCGAGATTCACCGACTTGAAAGATTGGTGTTGAATCCAACATCAGCATGGAAAATTGTCCTTGAATCCATAATCGCCTCGGTTACTCAGGTCGATGTATAGCGCCAGACACCTCGGTCGGCCCTCTCCCAGGGGGAGAGGGGACTGATTGGGGGATATTGGCGAGACTCACCGACTTGAAAGATTGGTGTTGAATCCAACATCAGCATGGAAAATTGGCCTTGAATCCATAATCGCCTCGGTTACTCAGGTCGATGTATAGCGCCAGACACCTCGGTCGGCCCCCTCCCAGGGG